>NZ_BDBY01000126.1 GCF_001613225.1 Nocardia pseudovaccinii NBRC 100343 | reverse complement strand
GCCGGGCCGGGGTGCGGCCGCGGGAGATGGGGTCGGTGTGGTGGGTCTGCATATCGGACTTGGGCGTCTCGATCTTCGGCGTCTCGGTCATCGGCGGTTTCGGTTATGCGGGGCAGTGGAGGACGAGCAGACAACGGGCGGGGACGGCGACGGTGCTCGCCGCCGGGTAGGTGGCATCGGCACGGCCGTCGGGCACCGAACAATCCAGTGCGACAGCCCATTCGGCGCCGTAATCCGGATCGGGCAGTACGAAGTCGAGTCCGCTGTCGTGGGCGTTGAAGCACAGCAGGAACGAATCGTCGGTGATGCGCTCGCCGCGCGGGCCGGGTTCGTTGATGCCGAGGCCGTTGAGATAGACCGTCAGCGACTTGCCGAAACCGCTGTCCCAGTCAGCGGGTGTCATCTGCTCACCCGCCGGGGTGAGCCAGGCGATATCGCGGGCGTGCTCTTTCGAGCGGATCGGCCGCCCCGCGAGGAAGCGGCGGCGCCGGAATATCGGATGCGCCGTACGCAGTGCGATCACCCGCTTGGTGAATTCGAACAGGTCCGAATTCGTCTGCATTAGTGACCAATCCATCCAGGCCAGCGGTGAATCCTGGCAGTAGGCATTGTTGTTGCCCTGCTGGGTGCGGCCCATCTCGTCGCCGTGAGCGAGCATTGGGGTGCCCTGACTGAGCACCAGCGTGGCCAGCAGATTGCGACTCTGCCTGGCGCGCAATGCGAGTATCTCCGGATCGTCGGTGGGACCCTCCACCCCGCAGTTCCACGAGCGGTTGTAGCTCTCGCCGTCGCGATTGCCCTCGCCATTGGCCGCGTTGTGTTTCTCGTTGTAGGACACCAGATCCCGCAGCGTGAAGCCATCGTGCGCGGTGATGAAGTTGATGCTCGCGCTCGGCCTGCGCCCGGTGACCTCGTACAGATCCGAGGATCCGGTGAGCCGGGAGGCGAATTCGCCTAGGGTGGCGGGTTCCCCGCGCCAGTAGTCGCGGACGGTGTCGCGGTACTTGCCGTTCCATTCGGTCCATTGGCCGGGGAAATTGCCGACCTGGTAGCCGCCCTCGCCGACGTCCCAGGGCTCCGCGATGAGCTTCACCTGGCTGACCACCGGATCCTGTTGCACCAGATCGAAGAAGGTCGAGAGCCGGTCCACATCGTGCAGTTCCCGTGCCAGCGTGGCAGCGAGATCGAAGCGGAACCCGTCGACGTGCATATCCAGGATCCAGTAGCGCAGCGAGTCCATGATCAACTGCAGCGTATGTGGGTGGCGCACGTTCAGGCTGTTACCGGTGCCGGTGTAGTCCATGTAGTGCGACGGGTCCTCGTCGACCAGGCGATAGTAGGCCGCATTGTCGATCCCGCGGAAGGCCAGGGTCGGCCCGAGATGATTGCCCTCGCCGGTGTGGTTGTAGACGACATCGAGGATCACCTCGATGCCCTCGGCATGCAGTGCGCGCACCATGGCCTTGAATTCGGTGACCGCCGCACCGCCGCGTGGGCTGGCCGCGTATTCGTTGTGCGGGGCCAGGTAGCCGAAGCTGTTGTAGCCCCAGTAGTTTCGCAGACCCTGATCCAAAAGGACGCGGTCGTGCAGGAATTGGTGCACGGGCATCAGCTCGATCGCGGTGATGCCGAGTTCCTTCAGATGCTCCACGATCGCCGGATGTGCGATACCGGCGTAGGTCCCGCGCAATTCCTCCGGAATGTCGGGATGCGTCATCGTCATGCCCTTGACGTGTGCCTCGTAGATGACCGTCTCGTGGTAGGGCCGATTCGGTGGACGGTCGGCGCCCCAGTCGAAGAACGGGTTGATCACCACGCCGGTCATGGTGTGCCCCAGCGAATCCTCGCCGTAGGTGTAGAGCGAGGAGTCGTTGTCGAATTCGCCATCGAAGGCCTTGCCGTAGGGATCGAGCAGCAATTTACTTGGATCGCAGCGCAATCCGTGCTCGGGATCGTAGGGTCCGTGCACCCGGAAGCCGTAGCGCTGGCCGGGTCCGATCGTCGGGAGATAGGCGTGCCAGACGTAGGTGTCGACCTCTTCCAGCGGCACTCTGGTTTCGGTGCCGTCCCTGGCGATCAGGCACAGTTCGACCGCGTCGGCAACCTCGGAGAACACCGAGAAATTGGTGCCTGCGCCGTCGTAGGTCGCGCCCAGTGGGTAGGCGGTGCCGGGCCAGACACCGAGGGGTGTCACCTCACCGGGCGCTGCGTCGGGCTGAGCCATGTCAACGACACTAGCGCCAGCCGGATCGCGCTCCGTGCGGGTGGTTGCGGCCGGGCGAGTCAGTCCTGGTCGGGGCCGGTTTCGAGCCAGCGCCGCCGGTAGCCGAGCCGGGTGGCCAGCCGGGCGAGTCCGCCGAATACCGCATGCTGCAGCCAGACCGGGATGCCCGCGAGATAGCCGTCCTGGTAATCCCACAGCAATGCCAGCGCCAATGGGTCGCGCGGCATCCGGGAGCCGACGGTGGTCTTGTGTGCGGCGTCGAGGTTGTGCCAGAGCTGGAACATCTCCCAATGCCGCAGCGGCGGCCGGATCTCGTGATCGAAGACGGTATCGGGCGCCTCGCTCCAGAACTCGTGTACCGCGCGCGGCGGTGCGGTGAGCGAATCACCCGGATGTACAACGGTTTCCGTGCCATCGATCTTGAAGCGGAGCCGACCGCTACGCAGCGTCCACGATTCGCTGAGCACCGGATGCCAATGGCGGCCCGCCTGCCGGTCCGCTTCCGGCAGTTGATGTTCCAGCCGCAGGTAGGGGCCATGCTCGTCCTCGCCGCGTTCGACGAAGGTTATGCGGTGGCCGTCGCGGAAGGTGAGTGTGTCTCGCATATCTCCAGATATAAAGGTAACCTTCATAATGTGTCAACGGTTGAATCGCACACCACGCTGTTGAAGCTGCTCGGTCGGGCGACGCACGCCCTCGAACGCGAGCTGAATCGGGAATTGCGGGCGGCGCTGCGCGACGATCTGCGCCCGGCGCATTACGCGGTGTTCCGCTATCTGGCGCCGGAAGGGTCGCGTATCAGTGCGTTGGCCGAGGAAGCGGGCATGACCCAGCAGTCGATGGGGGAGTTGGTGACGCATATGGAGCGGTGCGGCTATGTGGAACGGAAGATCGACCCGGATGATCGGCGGGCACGGCTCGTAGTGCTGACTGCCGAGGGGCATGCGGCGCTCGGTGTGGCGGCGGAGCGGATCAGACGGATCGAGCGGAAGCTGGTGGCGACTCTGAGCGAGCGAGGGCTGGCTGAGCTGCGACAATCGCTCAGTCGCGTACACGAGGCGCTGAGCGACTGAGTTTCACTGCCGCAGGCAGCGTCAGTCGCCACGTCTGGCCGACCAGGTCGTGGCCGAAGCTGTGGTGCGGATTCGATTCGACGAGTTCGAAACCCGCGCGCTGATAGATATGCCGCGCGGAGGTCAGGATGTCGTTGGTCCACAGCACCATGTCGCGGTAGCCGACCTCGGTGGCGAATCGCACGCAGCGCTCGACCAGTGCGGAGCCGACGCCGAGGCCACGCGCGGTCGGTTCGACCAGCAGTAGCCGCAGCCGGGCCGTGGTCTCGTTCTCCGCGACACAGAAGACACAGCCCACCGGCTCGCCGTCGTATTCGGCGATCCAGGCGTGTTCGCGACGCTCGTCGTGGTCGTCCAGATAGTCCGCGACAATGCGGGCTACGAGCGCCTCGTAGCTGGTGTCCCATCCGTATTCGGCGGCGTAGAGCGCCGCATTGCGCTGGATGACCCAGCCGTAATCGCCTGGTTTCGGGACGCGAAGCACCAATTCGCCGAGTCCCGGCCCGTCGAGTATGCGCTGGATGGTGCGCATGGAGGTGATCAGTCGCGCGCGCTCGGCCGGTTTGTGCGCGTTGAGGAGGTAGCCGACTTCCGCGCTCGAGCGCTGATTGAGCACGGCGAAGATCTCCCTGCCGCGGTCGGTCAACCGGACCTCTTGGCGTCGCCCATCGCTTTCGGAGCGATTGCGCTGGACCAGTTCGTCCTTTTCGAAGCGGGCCAGGATGCGGCTCAGATAGCCGGGGTCCAAGTCGAGCGTGCGGCGCAGCGTGACGACCTCGCTCGCGCCGGAGTCGGCCAGTTCGAACATGATTCGCGCTTCGGTGAGTGAATATTCGCTGTCCAGCAGGCCCTCGCGCAGCACCCCGATGACCCGGGTGTAGCGGCGGTTGAATTCGCGCACGGCAGCGATATCGGCGGCGGCAACGGTGGTCACGGCGGCTCCCAATGTTTGACTGAGTCAAAGAATACGTCGGAACGGTCGAGCCGGTGTGGAAATCGACGGGGGATCGTGCGCGCGCAGCTCGAGTGGTAACTTGAACACCGTTCAAGCCCCGCCCGGGCTGTCACGCGACCCGAGGAATCCTGTGGCATTGACCCCGCACGAGATCACCGCCATCGACGCCGAACATGTCTGGCATCCCTACGGCGGCTTTCCCGCGACGACCGAACCGCTGGTGGTTTCCGGTGCTTCCGGAACCCGGCTCACCCTCGCCGATGGTCGAGAATTGGTCGACGGGATGAGTTCGTGGTGGGCGGCCATCCATGGCTATCGGCATCCGGTACTGGATGCCGCCCTGGTGGCACAGTCGCAGCGGATGAGTCATGTGATGTTCGGTGGGCTCACTCATGAACCGGCGGCTCGGTTGGCCGAGTTGCTCGTCGAGTTGACGCCCGCCGGTCTGGACAAAGTATTCCTGTGCGACTCCGGTTCGGTATCGGTCGAGGTCGCGGTGAAGATGTGCCTGCAGTACTGGCGCGCCGCGGGTAAGCCGGAGAAGCGGCGGCTGCTCACCTGGCGCGGCGGGTATCACGGCGATACCTTCACGCCCATGAGCGTGTGCGATCCGCAGGGCGGCATGCACGCGCTGTGGACCGATGTGCTCGCCGAGCAGATCTTCGCACCGGCACCGCCGCGTGCGTATTCGGCCGAGTACGTGGCCGAGTTCGAACGGATGCTGGCCGCGCATGCGGAGGAACTCGCGGCCGTCATCGTGGAGCCGGTCGTACAGGGTGCGGGCGGGATGCGCTGGCACGATCCGCGGTATCTGATCGATCTGCGGCGCCTGAGCGACGAGTACGGAGTGCTACTGGTCTTCGATGAGATCGCGACCGGATTCGGGCGCACCGGAGCGCTTTTCGCGGCCGATCACGTCGGGGTGAGCCCGGATGTCATGTGTGTCGGCAAGTCGCTCACCGGCGGGTATCTGACCTTGGCCGCCGCGCTCTGCACCTCCCGGATCGCGGAGACCATCAGCGCCGGGCACGGCGGTCTCATGCACGGTCCGACCTTCATGGGTAATCCGCTGGCCTGCGCGGTCGCGGTGGCCTCGATCGAGCTACTGCTGCAACGGGATTGGCGCGCCGAGGTGACCCGTATCGAATCGGAGCTGAATGCCGGTCTGGTCCCGGCGCGTTCGCTGCCCGGGGTGGCGGATGTGCGGGTGCTGGGGGCGATCGGCGTTGTGCAACTCGATCATCCGGTGGATATGCGCAAAGCCACCCACGCCGCCGTCGAAGCGGGCGTCTGGCTGCGTCCTTTCCGCGATCTGATCTACACCATGCCGCCCTTCATCAGCACGACCGAGGACATCGAACGCATTACCGCCGGTATGGTCGCCGCCGCCCAGGCCTGACGCGTCAGGCGCGTTTGCGGGTTTCGTGCGCGGTTCCCGCGTTCTCGGGACGGTCGGTGTCGGAGACGATCTCCCAGACCCGGAAGACGCAGTGGTAATCGTCGGCCCAGCCGGAGGCGATCAGCAGGTAGTCGTCGCCGTCGCGCAGCAGGACGCGGCGACCCGGAAGTCTCGGATGCTGCGGGGTGAAAGTTGGCACGAGCGAGTGCATTTTGGCCATGGCCTGCTCGCGCGTGCCGACCACCTCCGCGAGCACCCGCGGCGACCAACGCTTGTGATCGCCGGAACCTGTTGTCTCTTCGACGACTATCGCCCACCGTGGCATTCGGCCCCACTCCCTTTGGCGGAAATGCCGCGCCACCGTCGGTCGGTGGCGACCTTCAACGATTGGCTCCCACGGTACCAGTACCAGACCCCGCCCATGCGGCTTGAACGGTGTTCAAGTATGCTGCGGAGCTGTGACTACCGATCCGTTGGGCTGGCTCGACGAACGCGCCGCCGAGCGCGTGCGCCTCGGGCTGCGCCGTGAGCTGCGCCCCCGTGCGGCACAGTCGCCATCGATCGACCTCGCCTCCAACGACTACCTCGGGCTGGTACGTCATCCGGAGGTCATCGAGGGCGCGATCGAGGCCGTGCGACGCTGGGGCACCGGGTCCACCGGATCCAGGCTCGTCACCGGCACCACTTCCGAACACGAGCAACTCGAGACCGAACTCGCCGAATTCGTCGGGGCCGAGGCCGGTTTGGTCTTCGCCTCCGGCTACGCCGCCAATCTCGGAGTGGTGACCGCGCTCGCCGGGCGGGGCGCGCTGGTCGTCTCCGATGCGGCCAGCCACGCTTCGCTGGTCGATGCCTGCCGGCTCTCGCGTTCGCGCGTGGAGATCGCCGCGCATTGCGATGTCGAGGCGGTCGAGCGGTTGCTGGCCGATCGGACCGAGGAACGGGCACTGGTACTTACCGATTCGGTATTCAGTGCCGACGGTGATATGGCTCCGCTGGCCGAGTTGCACCGGGTCACCCGGGCGAATGGCGCGGTACTGATCGTGGATGAGGCGCACGGGCTCGGTGTGCGCGGCGTGGGTGGGCGCGGGCTGGTGCACGAGGTCGGCTTGGCCGGGGAACCGGATCTCGTCGTGACCGCGACCCTGTCGAAAGCTTTTGCCGCACAGGGTGGTGTGGTGTTGGCCAGCGAGCGGGTGCGTGCGCATCTGATCGATGCGGCGCGCACGTTCATCTTCGATACCGGACTCGCACCCGCCGCGGTCGGAGCGGCGCGGGCGGCGCTGCGGTTGTTGCGTCGAGAGCCCGAGATGGCGGGTCGGGTGTTGGAGCGCGCCGCCGATATCGCGCGCGTTGCCGGTGTGGCGGAACCGGATTCGGCGGTTGTCTCGGTGGTGCTCGGAGAGGCGCAGGTCGCGTATGACGCCGCGCAGGAATGCCGCGCACGTGGACTCGATGTCGGATGCTTCCGTCCGCCGACGGTGCCCGAGGGGACATCGCGGCTACGGCTCACCGCACGGGCGAATTTGACTCCCGGCGAACTCGATACCATCGCAACGGTCCTCGGCGAGGTGCTGGCGCAGGCGCGCGGATTGGTGATCGCATGAGCGTGCTGTTCGTGACCGGTACCTCGACGGAGGTCGGTAAGACCGTGGTGACCGCCGCGCTGGCCGCAGCCGCGCTGGCCGCCGGTCGGTCGGTGGCGGTGTGCAAACCGGCCCAAACCGGTGTGGCGCCGGGTGAACCCGGCGATCTAGCCGAGGTCGAACGCCTCACCGGTGTCACGAGAACGGTCGAGATCGCGCGCTATCCCGATCCGCTGGCTCCGGACACCGCCGCGCGTCGGTGCGGGCAGCCGCTGTTGACGCTGAGTGAAACCGCCGCCGCCATCGACTCTCTCGCCGATGTGGATCTGACCCTGGTCGAAGGCGCGGGCGGATTGCTGGTCCGCCTCGGCGAATTCACGCTGCTCGAGCTGGCGCAGAAGCTCGATGCTCCGGTGCTCGTGGTCGCCGCGGCTGGACTCGGGACTCTCAACCACAGCGAATTGACCACGCGCGCACTGTCATCCGCCGGTGTCCGCTGTGCGGGGCTGGTTATCGGCTCCTGGCCGGACGAGCCGGGGTTGGCGGACGAGTGCAATCGTAGTGATTTACCTCGGCTTACCGGAGTCGAGTTGGTCGGCGCGGTGCCTGCGGGTGCGGGTGGGTGGGATCGCGCGCGGTTCTCTGCCGCTGCACCTGGTTGGTTCACGCCGGGTTGGTCTGCACTCGGTCATTAGATTTTCGCGGCGGCCCCGGCTGTCTCGGTGAGATGCGTCGCTCGGCAGCGGAGAGGCCTCGGCTGCGTGGTGAGTGCGGCGGGACTGGTGGATGGGCTGGCGACCCGGTGAGCTGTGGCGGCCTTCAGGCGATTCCGCGGATTGTCCGGCGCGACTAGCGTTGCCCCGTGGCTTCCACTCGGATCGGCTGGCATGTGAAAGCGCCGCGGGCAACCATTTATCGCCTGCTTCTCGACCCGGACGCGGTGGCAGCCTGGCAGGTGCCGACCGGGATGACCAGCGAGGTGCACGAATTCGACCCGCGCGAGGGCGGAACCTTCCGAATATCGCTCACCTAGGACGAGCCGACCGACACCGGCAAAACCACCGCGCAGACCGATACCTTCCACGGCCGCTTCGTGCAGCTGGTTGCTGATGAGCAGGTCGTCCAGATCGTCGAATTCGAGACCGACGATCCATCGGTGACCGGCGAGATGACCATCACAATCGACTTGATCGACGCCGACGGCGGCACCCAGATCAACGTCGTCCACGACGGACTGCCCGAGGGTGTCCCGCTCGACCAGAACGAACTCGGCTGGAGCATCTCCCTCGGCAAGCTCGCCACTCTCGCCGAAACCGGCGAACTGCCCTGATCGCGGCAACAGTCGTCGTCACGGCTCAATACTGAACACAGGCACCAGATTCCAGCGCTCGAGCTGGTGCGGACCTGCGACGGCGCGCGTCACCTCGACCTGCTGGTCGTGGGTTTGCGGCCGGTTGTCGGCGAATACTTCCGCCGCCAACTCGGCGATTGCCACGCGCACTCGCCTGGCAGCACTCGCGAACCGTCCCTAGAGTGGAGAAGATGTCGCCGTTGGACGATCGGCACCCGTCCACCGTCTCGGACTGGGACGACGCGCGACGGAGGGCCCGGCTTCGGGAGACTCGTCTCCGGCACGGGTGGCAGACGTTGCGCCGTACCAGGTTGGCGCTGCTGCGGGTCGCCTTGATATTGCTCGCTGGGCTCATCGTGTTCGCCCAGTACTGGGTGCACGACGTCACCCCCGAACGCGATCGGCTCGCGCGCACCGAACCCGCCGTCCTGCCGATCGCGACCCCCGCGCACGATCGCGATTGGGACACGGTCGTCGTCGATATGGTCGGTCTCGGTGGACTCAATGCCAGCAATACCGCGGCTGCGCTGCCCGCCCTCAGCGATATGGGAGTGGTCTGGGCCATCAAATACGACAATCAAGGTATCGACACCAAGGTGATCGCGGATCTGATCATCCGCGCCGCCCAGATGTCGGGGCTGAAGAACGTTGTGCTGGTCGGACACAGTATGGGCGGGGTCATCGCGCTCGAGGTCGCGCGGCATATCCACCTCGACAGCGACCTGCGCCTGGTGGGAGTGATGCTGGACTGCACGCCGGTGGATTTGAACGCGGTGCGTCCGGAGAGTCGCGGTGCGGGCGAGGATATGGTGCGCTGGATGGGCTGGCTGCCGGGGGCGCGGGAAAGTCGCACCCTGCGGTTGGCGGTCGAAACCTATGCGCGCCGTGACCGATTCGTCGATCGCGGGGCCAACGGATTGCCCGGAGTCCGGCTCGAGCCAATACGCGATGTCATCGAAGAAGTGTTGCGCGACAAGGTCTTCTCCAAAGACGTGGCAAGCAACGGCCTGATCGAGACGCAGTTCCTGGCGATCGTGGCGGGCGGTGCGATCAACGATCTGCGCGCGCTGTCCCGGCCCGCCGACGGCAAACCGCGCCCGGCCATCGTCTTCATCCGCCCGCGCAATCCGGATAACGACCGGGTGGTGGATGTCGAGTACTCCCATCAGGTACTCATCGAGCGGGCCGGTGGCGTCGACGGCTCGCTGCTGGTCGTCATGCCGCGAAATACCGGACACGCCAATCCGATGCAGCGCCCCGAGGAGTACAACCGGATCATCGACCAGCAGATCCTGCCGTTCATCCAGCGATACCAGGAGCAGGTGCGTGCGACGATCTCCGCGGCGGCGCCGCGCTGAGTCGGCATCGGGCGCTGCGTTGGAATCATGCTAAGGCAAACCGTATGCGTGCCGGTTTCGTCTTGATTCAATCACCGCATGTTCCGACCACGTACGTTCCTGACCGGCCTGCGCGGCCGCACTATTGCCGCGTTGCTCGCTGCGGCGACCGTTGCGAGCCTGGGTGTGACCGGCTGCGCGAGCGACGACAAGCCGGTCGGTAAAACCGACGCCCCGCTGCCCACCGAAATCCCCGCGGGCACAAAGCTCGTGCTCGCCGATCAGCAAGAGCGGTTCAAGTCGGTACTCCAGTTCTCCGGCGAGCTCGACAAGTTGCCGTTCAAGGTGGAGTTCGCCAATTTCATCGGTGGACCGGCCATCCTGGAGGCATTCCGAGCCGGCGCCGCCGATGTCGCGACCGTGGGTGATGTCCCGCCGATCCATGCGCAGGTCGCCGGTCAGGATGTGCCGATCGTCGCGGCTTACCAATCCAATCCCAACGCACTGAAACTCGCGGTGGCGCCGGGCAGGACGGCCACCACGCTCGCCGACCTGAAGGGCAAGAAGATCGCCTACGCGGAGGGCACCGCCCAGCAGGCCGCGGTGCTGCGGGCGATAGCCAAGGCCGGGCTGAAACCCACTGATGTGCAACTGGTCCGGCTGCAGCTCGCGGAGTTCCTGGACGCGGTGCGCACCGGCCAAGTCGATATCGCGCCGCTGGCCGAACCGAACGTCACCCGGCTGTTGCGTACCCCGGGCGCCTCGCTGATCCCGGATTCGGAGACCACCGGCATCTACGGCGGTGTCGGCTACCTGTACGCGCGCCGCGCCGCGGTGACCGACCCGGCCAAGGCGGCCGCGACTCGGGCGGTGGTCGCCGCCTATATTCGCGCCTACCAGTGGGTCAATACCCACCAGGAGGAGTGGGCGCGCAAGTACTACGTCGAGAACCAGAAGGTCAGTGCCGATGATGCCAAACGCATCGTCGATTCGTTCGGCACCTACACCTTCCCGCATCTGGATCAGCAGCTCATCGATCGCCAGCAGGGCACCATCGACGCGATCGACAACGCGGGCGAACTGCCCAAGAAGGTGCGCGCCGCCGACGATTTCGATCTGCGCTTCGACGCCGTCGTCACCCAGGCCGTCACCGAGAGCGGCGCCGCGTTCGAACCGAAGGCGAAATAGCAATGGCTACCTTGGATGCCGGTGTACTCGGCCGGATCGGACGAAGTTCACGCACCGCCGCGGAGCCGGTTCTGGCCCGCCGCAAGCCGACTCGGCCCCGGCTCGGACCGGGCCGCCCGATTCCGTTCGGCATCGCCATCGGACCCGTGTTGCTCATCGCGGCATGGGTGATCGGATCCGCCTCGGGCGCACTGGATGAGCAGACACTGCCCGCGCCGTGGACGGTCGCCGAGACCGCACGCGATCTGCTCGCCGACGGCAGACTGCAGTCGAACCTGCTGACCTCGCTGAAGCGTGCGGCCTGGGGCCTCGGGCTCGGTGTGGTGATCGGTGTGGTGCTCGCCTTGATCGCCGGATTGAGCCGCGTCGGTGAAGCCCTGCTGGACGGGCCGATTCAGATCAAACGCTCGATTCCGACGCTGGCGCTGATCCCGCTGTTCATCGTGTGGTTCGGCATCGGTGAGGACATGAAACTCATCGTCATCACGACCAGTGTGGCGATTCCGATCTACATCAATACCCACGCGCAACTGCGCGGCGTCGACAGCCGGTATGTGGAATTGGCCGCAACGGTGGGTCTTTCGCGATGGGGATTCATCCGCCGGATCGCGTTGCCCGCTTCGCTGCCCGGATTCTTTACCGGACTGCGGCTGGCAGTAACCATTTCCTGGCTGGCGCTGGTCGTGGTCGAACAGGTGAATGCCACCAGCGGCATCGGCTATCTGATGACGCAGGCGCGCACCTACGGCCAGATCGACGTCATCGTGGTCGGCCTGGTGATCTACGGCATGCTCGGATTGTTCGGCGATCTCGCCGTGCGCGCGACGGAACGGAGGGCGTTGTCATGGCGGCAGACGATCGCGGACTGAGTGTGGTCCGAACCCGCGGGCTGCGCAGGGGTTTCGGTGACCGCGTTGTGTTGCACGGTATCGATCTCGATATCGCGCGCGGCGAATTCGTCGCCCTGCTCGGGCGCAGCGGTTCGGGTAAGAGCACCTTGCTGCGTGCGCTGGCCGAGCTGGACCGCGATGTGCTCGGCTCGGGTGAGTTGCGAGTGCCGACGGAACGTGCGGTGGTGTTCCAGGACTCGCGGCTGCTGCCGTGGAATCGGGTACTCGACAATGTGACTCTCGGTTTGAACAGTGGCGACGCCGCCGAGCGCGGTCGTACCGCTCTGGCCGAAGTCGGTCTCGCCGGGCGGGAAAAGGCTTGGCCCAAGGAGCTTTCCGGAGGTGAGCAGCAGCGCGTCGCCTTGGCGCGGTCCCTGGTCCGGGAGCCGGAGTTGCTGCTTGCCGATGAGCCCTTCGGCGCGCTGGACGCGCTCACCCGCATCAAAATGCATGTGCTGCTGCAAGACCTGTGCGCCAGGCACAAGCCCGCCGTCTTGCTGGTGACCCACGATGTTGATGAAGCGGTGCTGCTCGCCGACCGCGTACTCGTCCTCGACGAGGGACGTATCGCCGTCGACCAGCGCATCGATCTGGAACGTCCACGCCGCCACATCGATCCGGACTTCAACCGCCTGCGCGAGCTGCTGCTCGCCAGCCTCGGCGTCGATGTCGCGGCCCTGCACGATGAGAAGAAAGCCTCATGACCCGCCAACTCAGCCTCAATGCGTTCATCTACCCCTCCGGACATCACGAGGCGGCCTGGCGGCATCCGCAGAGCCGACCCGACCGGATCTACGATGTCGCCTACTACCAGGAGATCGGCCGCACTGCCGAAGCCGCGAAACTCGACGCGGTGTTCTTCGCCGACGGGCCCGCACTGCGCACCAATGTCAAGCACAATGCGGCCTCGGGGCTGGAACCGATCACCCTGCTGACCGCGATCGCGACGGCCACAACCCATCTCGGGCTGATCGCCACCGCGTCCACCACCTACTACGAGCCCTACAACCTGGCCAGGCTGTTCTCCACACTCGATCACATCTCCGGTGGCCGGGCGGGCTGGAATATCGTCACCACCGGCACCGACCTCGCCGCAGCGAATTTCGGGCTCGACAAACATCCCGATCACGCGACGCGATACGCGCGGGCGCGCGAATTCGTCGATGCGGTCGTCGCGCTGTGGGACAGCTGGGAGGACGACGCCATCCTGCTGGACCAGGAGGCGGGCATCTACGCCGATCCGGACAAGATTCACCCGATCGACTTCGTCGGCGAATACCTCAGTGTGCGTGGGCCGTTCAACGCGCCGCGCACCCCGCAGGGACATCCGGTGCTCGTACAGGCCGGTGCGTCGAATGACGGCCGGGCCTTCGCGGGCCAGTACGCCGAGGCGATCTTCACCGCGCACCAGCGGCTGGAAGACGCGCAGGCGTTCTATGCCGATATCAAGGCCAAGGCCGCCGAATTCGGCCGGGACGCCGAGCAGATCAAGATCTTGCCCGGCATCAGCCCGTTCATCGGCGATACCGAGGCGGCGGCCCAACAGTTGGAGCGGGAGTTCAACGAGCTCACGGTGCCCGAATACGGGCTGAAGCAGTTGGAGGGCATCGCCGGGGAGAGCTTGCGGAACCTGCCGCTTGATGAACCGGTGCCGCTCGAATTGTTCAGCGATGCGGGCGATGTCACCGATAACGAGCGCAGCCGTCGGCAAGTGGTCGCCGGAATCGTGCAGCGGGAACGGCCCACCGTGCGCGGGCTGCTGCATCGTCTCGCCGGTGCCCGTGGACATCGGGTCTTCGCCGGTACGCCGGAGCAGGTCGCGGACACCATCGAGGAATGGTTCCGCAATGGCGCCGCCGACGGTTTCAATGTGATGCCGCCCTACTACCCGGGTGGTCTGGAGGTCTTTGCCGAGCAGGTCGTCCCGATCCTGCAGCGGCGCGGCCTGTTCCGCACCGAATACACCGGAACCACACTGCGCGACCACTTCGGGCTGCCGCGCCCGGAGAGCAGGCACGCCCGGCGACCGGTGCTCGCGCAGTGAGCGGTTGTACCGGTCCGCATCGAGCCGAGAGAAGTTATTGCCATCGTCGGGCCCAACGGCACCGGCTACACCACGCTGATGCGACTGGTACGCGGTGGCCGTGACAGGGAGAGTTCGTCGCGGGAAGGCATGTGCTGCATGAGCGTTCGGCGAGAGCAAGGTTTGCCTGGCCCGTCGAGCGCAGGACCATCCGCACCGATGCCTTCGCATGTCGCAGGCACTTTGAGCGAGCGCGTCGGCGCCACAACAGAATCCGTTCGCCTGCGTTCACTGCTGTGGACTGTGTTCGTGCCGGTGGTGCTCTACGGCATCGGATCCGGCGCGGCCGCACCCATGTACGCGTTGCGCGCATTGGATCTGGGTGCGTCGGCCGGTGTCGCCGGAATCGTCGTCGCGCTGAGCGGATTGGGGATGGTGCTGGCCGATCTGCCCGCCGGGCGGATCGTCGCGCGCATCGGGGAACGCTGGGCGATCGCCGTCGGATCGGGCCTCGGTCTGGTCGGGGTGCTGTGCGCGATCTTCGCCCCGCATACCGGGGTGCTCGCGGTTGGTGTGCTGCTCAATGGGACCGCCAGTGCGGTATGGGGTTTGGCGCGACAGTCCTACATCGTGGCTGTTGTGCCACCGGACGAGCGGGGGCGTGCGTTCTCGGCTCTGGCCGGTGCCTCGCGTCTCGGATCGTTCTGCGGACCGTTCATCGGGGCTGGAATGGTGTATGCGATGGGGCCGAGCGGTGCGCTGTGGTTGCAGTTCGGTACGACCGTCGCATCGGGCGCGGCGATGCTCACCATCCGTTCGGCGGACGCCGACGATGCGGATGCCGCCGATCACACCCTGCGTTCGGTGGTCGTCGAAAACCGCAGGGTGCTGGGCACACTCGGTCTGGCGGCACTGCTGATGGGTGGTGCGAGGGCGACGCGCACCGCGCTGCTCCCGCTGTGGGCCGCGCATATCGGCGTAGGTGCAGCCGCTACGAGCCTGATATTCGGCATCGCCGGAGCAATGGACGTGCTGCTGTCCTATCCGGGCGGCATCCTGCTCGATCGCTACGGCAGCCGCGCCACCGGCGTGCCGTCGATGGTGCTGTTCGCGGTCGGCTTCGCGGCGCTGCCAGTCACCTCGACGGCGCTCGAACTCACCGGTGCCGCCGTCCTGCTCGGGCTCGCCAACGGCGTGAGCAACGGCATCATCATGACCGTCGGCGCGGGCGTCGCACCGCCGGGCCAACGTGCGGAATTCCTCGGCGCCTGGCGTCTGACGCATGACATAGGCATGTTCGCCGGGCCGATTGCCGTCGGCTTGATCAGTGCCGCAACGGTTCTCGGTGCCTCAGCGCTCGCCGTCGCCGCCGCGGTATTCGCAGGCGCGGTCGCCATGCACCGCTGGTTCCCGGGCGCCTATCCCGCCGTGTTCGCAGAAGCACGCCGCGACCATGCCCGGACGCCCGACTGAGCGCTCGGCCCGCCCATAACGCAGCACCTTGGTACGTGCCGTGCACCTTCTGCGAGGTGTTCGAGGGCCCTGTTCCTATGCGCTTTGGTACTGCGAGACGCTGATCGAGTTCGGCGTGCCAGTCCTGTTTACGGCGCACACCCAGTGCTTGCCTCGAATAGGTTGCGTCTTGTGCGAGGTATTCGCTGGTATGCGAAGCCTGCGCCGATGCGCTCGAATGCTCAGGACGCCGGTCGAACTCGGCCGAGGTAGGCGAGCAGCCGGTCGCCCGGGTCGCTGGTCGGCGGTTCGATCGGTGGACCGAACAGGGGCCACCGGTCCGCGATCGGGACGAGTTCCGGTGCGATCGACAGTAATTCGCGGGCGAGGTGCTCCGGGATCGACGGGGCTCTGCGATCGGTGGCGGCGAGATCCCAAGCGTGGACCGTCAATTCGAGAGCGCCGACGGTCCCGAGGACGCGGGCGGGCACCGGCTTCCCGAAGACGACCACCGACCCGGGGTGCTCATTCGCCCAGTCACCGAGCAGCGCCACGGCTCGACTTCGAATATGGGCTGTCCCCGCACAATTCGGTAGTGGTGCACCCGGCGTGAGCCGAACTTGCCCACCCGCCAGACCTTCCCGCAATGCGGCAATCGACTCGTCCACATGCGCGAGCAGCATGCGCGTATTCCAGCCCTGGCACGGTGTGGGCCCTGACAGATCGGAACCGATGCCGGGCAGTGCCGACAGCAGATACGCGACCGCCCGCTCGAGCAGATCATCGCTCATGGCAGTGCGGGCTCGGGCGACACATACGACGTGGGCAGTCCGAACGCCGCGAACATCGAGCTGTCGTGATACGAGACGACATGCGCGACCCCGGTCGCGGTCACCGTAAGGATCTGCAGCGATTGCGCCCGACCGCGCAGGTAGAACGCGAATCCGGGCTGACCGTTCGCGGCGATCGGCACCATCCGGACCTCGCCCGCGCTATAGGGACACTTTGCCCGAACGAGCTCGATGATCGTGGTATTGCCGCGGAACCACTCCTCGATAGGCGGCATCTCCCACACCGCGTCCGACCGCAACAGCGTGACGAGCGTATCCATATCGGCGGCTTCGAATGCGGCGGCATAGCGGTCCAGCAGCACGCGGATTTCGGGGTCGCTCGGCTCGGCTACCGGCGTGTCCGGCTCCAGTTCCGCGAGCGCCGCATGTGCGCGCTGCAGCATGCTGTTGACCGCGGCCACGCTGGCTCCGATCAGCTCGGCGACCTCGGCGGCCCTCCAGTGCAACACATCTCGCAGTATCAACACCGCACGCTGACGCGGCGGCAGATGCTGCCAGGCGGCGACCAATGCCAGCCGCATACCCTCGCGCGCCGTGACGATGGCGGCCGGATCCGAGGTCTCGGGTGCGATGAGCACATCCGGCATCGGTTGCAGCCAAGGAATCTCGGGCGCGAAGTTCACCGGGCGCGTGGGATCCGCGGTGGGCTCGGATAATCCGGTGGGCAGCACCCGGCGTCGCTGCTCGAGCGCATTGAGACACGCATTGGTGGCGATCCGGTACAGCCAGGTCCGCATCGAAGCGCGCCCCTCGAAATCGCCGTATCCGCGCCAGGCCCGCAGCAGCGTCTCCTGCACCAGATCCTCGGCGTCGTCGACCGAACCCAGCATCCGGTAGCAGTGGGCGAGCAGTTCACGCCGATACGGCGCGGTACGGGCGGCGAATTCGTCGCTGTCGGTCATATGCAGTCCTTCCGGGGTGTCCCGAATGGTGTCCCTCTGAAATATCGACCGCCGTGCCGCCCAGAACTCATCGGTGCGATGAGTTTCGGGCGGTGGTCGGTCGGTATCTGTGCGTGCCCGAACCATCTGGCACACCGAAACCAAAGGAAGGATCACCGTGAGCACACCAATCGTTTCGGCGGTGACACAGCGCTGGGTGCTGGTACTCGGCGCGGTCGCGTCGCTGATGGCGGCACTGGACACCCTGGTCGTCGCCACCGCACTCAGTACCATCCGGCACGACCTCGGGGCGTCGCTGCAGACGCTCGAATGGACCGTCAACGGATATAACCTCAGCTTCGCAGTCTTGCTGATGACCGCGGCGGTACTCGGCGACCGCTTCGGACGCAAGCGGATGTTCATGATCGGGCTCGGCATCTTCGTCGCAGCGTCTGGGGCCTGCGCGATATCGACCTCCGTCGCGATTCTCATCGTCGCCCGCGTGGTGCAGGGCATCGGCGCGGCATTGCTCACGAGTCTGGCTTTGGCACTGGTCAGCGCGGCGTTTCCGCCGGAGAAGCGCGGTATGGCCATGGGGCTGCTGCAGGGCATCACCGGTCTCGCCGTCGCGTGTGGTCCGCTGGTCGGCGGGGCCGTCGCGGAGGGGTTGTCCTGGCAATGGATCTTCTGGCTGAACGTGCCGATCGGGCTGCTGGCGCTGCCACTGGTGGCGGTCCGTGTTCCGGAGGGCTTCGGCCCCGACACCACGGTGGACGGCACTGGACTGGCACTGGTCACCGGCGGCGCATTCGGTGTGGTGTGGGGATTGGTGCGCGGCAATATCGCGGGCTGGTCGAGTTCGGAGGTGCTGATCGCGCTGGTCGGCGGGATCGCGTTGCTGATCGCCTTCGCCGTCTGGGGAGCGCGCACCCGCGAACCGATGTTCCCGATGCGGCTTTTCGTGAATCGCGGTTTCGCGGTGGGAAATACCGCCATATTCCTCACCTTCGCCGCTCTGTTCGGTGAGGTGTTCTTCTACGCGCAGTTCCTGCAGGCGGTCCTGCACTACGGTCCACTCGGCGCCGGATTGCGGCTGCTGCCATGGACGCTCACGCTCTTCTTCTGCGCGCCGGTGGCCGGTGCGCTGGCCGACCGGATCGGGGAGCGGCCGCTGATGGTGAGCGGATTGGCTCTGATGGCGGGCGGCATGCTCTGGATCGCCGCCATCGCCGACCCGGCGATGGCTTATGGCTCCTTCGTCGTTCCGTTCATCGTCTCCGGCGTCGGCACCTCGATGGTGCTGCCGTCGGCACAGAGTTCGGTGGTCGGCGCGGTCGAACACGCGATGCTCGGCAAGGCGGCTGGTGCCAACAGCATGATGCGCGAGCTGGGCGGCGTCTTCGGAATCGCCATCGCGGCAGCGGTTTTCGCCGCAACCGGTGGATACGGTTCAGTGGATGAATTCACTGACGGATTCGGCTCGGCGATCAAAGTCGGTGCGGCACTCGCTCTGCTGGGCGCGGTGGTCGCACTCGCACTGCCCGGGCGCAGGGCGGGCGTAGCAGTTGACCTCGAGGAGGTGACAGTACCCGTCTGAGCCGTCAATCCTGGTGGGTCGAAATGCTTTCCAGCCATGGGTGATCGGGGTGCACCCGCGACAGCCACTCGAACAGCCGGGACCTTTGGGAGCGGTCCATCATGGGTAGCGCACGACGGAAATCGGCTTCATCCTTGTCGCGGCGTGCCTTTGCCTTGAACAGGAGCCCGACTTCGGGAGTCGCGTACGGAATGCCCTCGCTGGTGTGGCGAATCAGATCTTCGTAGGGCAGGGTGATCGATGGGTCGCGGCGGCACACCCATCGATCACCGACGTGCGGTTCCCGAAACACGTCGAGCCGATAGCGCCCGATCGCGGGTTCGCGTAGCCAGGTCTGATGGAAGTCTGCCGACTTCGCCGGAAACGGCCAGATTCGGTGGTCACCGATAACATCCCACTCGAAACCGGGAAAAGCAGCGACAACCTCGCTGAATCTGCCTTGCGGGACACCGATTTCGAGGTCGCTGTGTTCCCGAGCCCCGCCGCCGGTGAACAGATCCAGCGCCCATCCCGCGCTCACGCACCACGGAACCGTGACATCCGACAACCGCTGCGCGACTTCGGCAGGCGTCCACGCCGCCCAGAGCCTTT
>NZ_BDBY01000125.1 GCF_001613225.1 Nocardia pseudovaccinii NBRC 100343 | reverse complement strand
GGCAGCCACGCCCGGCGCCGCCGCCGCGAAATTCCGTCCGTCCCGTCAACTCGAGTGCATCGCATCCGGCAACCGCCGCGCATCCGCGGACGGCGACGCAGCCGCGTCCGGCGCCGCGCAAGTCCGGTGGCAAGCGCAAGGCCGTGCTGGTCGGTGCGACGATCGGTGCTGTGGTGGCTGTCGTGGCCATCCTGATCGGTGCGCTGAATCAGTCGGGCACCAATACGCCGTCGGTGCAAGCGAGTCCGCCTTCGTCGTCGGTGTCCAAGGGGACCACTTCCACGGCTGCCGCGGGCGCGCCGGGGCAAACGAAGAGTGTCGGCACGGCAGACTCGCGGCAATCCATCGATCAAGTAGTGGACTTCTACAACAACCTCACCTACATGAGTTTCGCGTCTGCATGGAAACAGTTGACTCCCGCTGCCCAACGGGTCTACGGCAGTCAGTCGGCCTTCCAGGATTACTGGACGCAGAATCGGGTCACGGGCTTCAACACTGTTGATGCGGCCGGTGGTGGTACAGGTACCAACCCAGACGGTTCGGTGGAAATCAATGTGGCCAGCGTGACCTATGCGGGCCAGAACAGGTCGGTGACGCTGCGGTTGATCAACCCTGGCAGCGGCGCCCCACTCATTGACAGCGACACCCGCAGCGGCGACGCGCGCTAGTCACGACGGCGGGTGCGGTGCGCTATCGGGCAACGGGCCGCACCGAGGTCTGCGCCCAATTCGCCAGCAGCGCGAGGGCGGTGGCGCTCGGCGAATCCGCTTCGGTGGTGTGCATGATCAGCGCCTGATCCGGATCGTCGGGCAGGCGCAGGGTTTCGAAGCCCAGATCGAGTCGGCCGACCACCGGGTGCAGGTATATGTACCGCCCGTGCGTCTTGTCCTCGAGTTCGTGACGCTGCCACATGATGCCGAAGTCGACGGAGTTCGCGCTCAATTCCTCGATGAGCGAGGCGATTCCGGCATCGCCGGGATTGCGCGCCATATCCAGGCGCAGATACGCGACCACATCCGCGGCCTTGGCCGTCCAATCCTCGTACAGCTCCCGCATCCCCTCATCGAGGAAGACCAGCCGGGCCAGATTGCGTTCGCGGGGCGGTAGTGCGCCGAAGTCGGTAATGAGGGCGGCGGCAAGTGAATTCCAGGCGAGCACATTGGTGCCGCGGCCCACGATGTAGGAGGGGACGTCGGCGGCCGCGTCGAGCAGTCTGCGCAATCCGGAACGGACTTCCTGTTCGGCCGGTGGCTCCTCGCCGGACCACGGCCGCGCCAGTCGATAAAGATGCTCGCGTTCCACCGGATTCAGCCGCAGCGCCTGCGCGACGGCATCCAGCACCGACTCGGAGAAGTGCAGGGTGCGGCCCTGTTCCAGACGCACATAGTGATCGACACTGACCCCGGCCACCATGGCCAACTCTTCGCGGCGCGGACCGGGGACCCGGCGGCGGCTGCCGTAATCGGGCAGGCCGACCTCCTCCGGGCTCAGCCGCGCCCGCCGGGAACGCAGGAATTCGCCGAGTTCGGCACGTCGATCCAGACTCACGTCATCCAGTATCCAGCTGGTTGCCGGGCGCATCCTGGTCATGCCGTGCCCAGGCTCACGCGGCGCTGTCTACCGCCGCCGTGCGTGCCGAAAGTAGTGATCACGCCGGAACGGTTCCGGCAGTGAACGGAGACGGACACAATGAGCAACACCCGCCCCCTTGGCGACACCGGCATGGACATCACCCCGCTCGGCTTCGGCACCTGGATCTTCGGCGGATCCGGTTGGCAGTACTCATGGGGCGCCACCGATGACGCCGAATCGATCGCCGCGATTCGGCACGCGGTGCACGCCGGAATCAGCTGGATCGATACCGCAGCCGCCTACGGCGTCGGCCACGCCGAGGATGTGGTCGGCCGCGCGCTCGCTGACATTCCAGAAGCCGAGCGGCCCTATCTTTTCACCAAAACCGGCCTGATCTGGGAAGAAGGCGATGACCGTTCCGGTCCTCCGCGCCGGATCATGCGGCCCGACGTGGTGCGCAAGGAAATCGAGGATTCGCTGCGTCGGCTGCGCGCCGAGCAGATCGACCTCTACCTGGTGCACTGGCCGGACACCGGCGCGGTATTCGTCTACGGCGCCGAGGGTGCGGCCAATGACCAGGCGACTCCGCTCGAGGAGTACTGGCAGGTCATGGCCGATCTGAAGAAGGAAGGCAAGGTCCGCGCCATCGGCCTGTACAACCACGACGCGGCCCTACTGGCGATCGCCGAATCCGTCGCCCATGTCGATGCGATCCAGCCGCCTTTCTCGGCGATCACCCGCTCGGCCGCGGCCGATATCGCCTGGGCACACGCGAACGGCACCGGCGTGATCGCCTACTCACCACTGCAATCGGGTCTGCTCACCGGCACATTCACCGAGGAACGCCTGCGCAATCTGCCCGACGAGGATTGGCGTGGTTCGCATCCGGACTTCACCACCGGCCTGTCCGCCAAACTCGCTCTCGTCGAAGCCATGCGCCCGATCGCGGCCCGCCACGGCGTGACCGTCGCCGAGGTGGCCCTGGCCTGGGCGACCTCATGGCCCGGCGTCACCGGCGCCATTGTCGGCGCGCGTAACGCCGCCCAAATCGACGGCTGGATCGGCGCCGGTGACCTGGCACTCAGCACCGATGATCTCGCCGCAATCGAGACCGCCATCACCACGACCGCCGCGCCAACCGGCCCCGCGCGTGAGTAATTTCCGAGGAGCCACCATGACACTGCACGTCGTCGCCGAATTCCGCGCCAACGCGGGCCGCGAGGACCGCCTGCGCACGGCACTCGAGGCCATGATCGAACCATCCCTCGCCGAGCCCGGCTGCCTGACCTACCACCCCTATACCGACCCCAATGACCCATCCCACATGGTGCTCGTCGAGGAGTGGACCACCCCCGAAGCTCTCGACGAACATTTCACGACGCAACATTTCTTCCATGTGCGCGACGTCCTCGACCAGATCCTCGCCGAACCGATGATCATCAAGCGCCTCATCTCGGCCTGACACCCATCGTGCCCCGGTCCACTATCGGACCGGGGCAGGCGGTCGTACTCCGCGCCACATCCGGCGACCGCAGCGGATAACGGGTGGCACCGGACCGATAGGCTGGTAGCTGGAGCGGAGCGGAGGATACCGACCGCTCGGCGTCGGGCACGGCGTCCAAGGATCAGGACAGACAGGATCGCAGACCTCATGACATCCCGCATCGAGCTCGCCCGCGTCGATCTGCGCGGCCGTACTCCCTCCGCTGCCGAGCTGCGCACCGCGCTGCCGCGCGGGGGAGTCGACGTGGACTCGGTGCTGCATCAGGTGCGACCGGTGGTGGAGGCGATCCGGGATCGCGGGGTCGCGGCGGCGCTGGAGTTCAGCGAGCAGTTCGACGGCGTGATTCCGGCGAGCGTGCGGGTGCCCGCGGCCGAGTTGGAAGCCGCGTTGGAGAAGTTGGATCCGGCCGTGCGCAGTGCACTCGAGGTCGCGATCGAACGGACCCGCAAGGTGCACGCCGATCAGCGACGCTCCGATACCACCACCGAGGTCGTGCCCGGCGGAACGGTCACCGAGCGGTGGGTTCCGGTCGAGCGGGTGGGGCTCTACGTGCCCGGCGGCAATGCGGTCTACCCGTCGAGCGTCGTGATGAATGTGGTGCCCGCGCAGGCGGCCGGTGTCGACTCGCTGGTGGTGGCCTCGCCGCCGCAGGCACAGCACGGCGGGCTGCCGCACCCGACCATCCTGGCGGCCGCGAAGCTACTCGGGGTCGAGGAAGTGTGGGCCGTCGGCGGTGCGCAAGCCATCGCGCTGCTGTCCTACGGCGGTATCGATACCGATGGAGCGCAGCTCGAGCCGGTCGACCTGATCACCGGTCCCGGCAATATCTTCGTGACCGCCGCCAAGCGCCTGTGCCGTGGCCTGGTCGGCATCGATGCCGAGGCGGGCCCCACCGAAATCGCGATTCTGGCCGATGCCACCGCCGATCCGGTACACGTAGCCGCCGATCTGATCAGCCAGGCCGAACACGATGTGCTCGCCGCCAGCGTGCTCGTCACCGACAGCGTCGAACTCGCCGATGCGGTGGACGCCGCGCTCACCACCCAGATGACGGTGGTCAAGCACGCGCATCGGGTGCGAGAGGCATTGTCCGGCAAGCAATCCGGCACCGTGCTCGTCGACGATATCGAGCAGGGCCTGCGGGTAGTGAATGCCTACGCCGCCGAACACCTGGAGATCCAGACCGCCGATGCGCCTGCCGTCGCGGCCCGAGTGCGCAGTGCCGGCGCGATCTTCGTCGGCGCGTACGCCCCGGTCAGCCTGGGCGACTACTGCGCGGGTTCCAATCACGTACTCCCGACTGCGGGTTGCGCGCGGCACTCGTCGGGCCTGAGCGTGCAGACCTTCCTGCGCGGGATCCACGTCGTCGAATACACCGAGGCCGCGCTCAAAGATGTCGCCGGTCACGTGGTCGCCTTGGCCAATGCCGAGGACCTGCCCGCACACGGCCAGGCCGTACAAGCGCGATTCGAGGCATTGGCATGACCCCCGAGATCACCGTGCCCGGCTCCGAAATCAGCCTGGACGACCTACCGCTGCGCGAGAATCTGCGCGGCAAAAAGCCTTACGGCGCACCACAATTGACGGTTCCGGTGCAGTTGAACACCAATGAGAACCCGCACCCGCCGAGCCGCGCCCTCATCGACGACGTCGCCGAATCCATTCGCGCCGCCGCCACCGACCTGCATCGCTATCCCGACCGCGACGCCGTCGCCCTGCGCACCGACTTGGCCGAATACCTGACTCGCCAGACCGGCACCGCGGTGCACACCGCCAATGTCTGGGCGGCCAACGGCTCCAACGAAATCCTGCAGCAACTGCTGCAGGCCTTCGGCGGACCCGGCCGCAGTGCACTCGGTTTCGTGCCGTCGTACTCGATGCACCCGATCATTTCCGAGGGCATCGATACCGAGTGGGTCGAGGCCAAGCGCAATGCCGACTTCTCCCTCGATATCGACTACGCGCTCACCGTCATTGCCGAGCGCCGACCCGATGTGGTCTTCGTGACCAGCCCCAACAACCCGACCGGACACAGCATTCCGCAGGCTGACCTGGCCCGGATCCTGGCCGCCGCACCGGGCATCGTGGTCGTCGACGAGGCATACGGCGAATTCTCCGCTGAGCCGAGCGCGATCGCCCTTATCGACCGGTACCCGACGAAACTCGTGGTCAGCCGCACCATGAGCAAGGCCTTCGCCTTCGCGGGCGGCCGCCTCGGCTATCTGGTCGCCGCCCCTGCGGTGATCGACGCGATGCTGCTGGTGCGACTGCCCTATCACCTGTCGGTGGTAACCCAGGCCGCCGCCCGCGCGGCCCTGCGCCACGCCGACGAAACCCTCGCCAGCGTCGCCGAACTGGCGGCACAGCGAGACCGGGTCGCGGAAGCACTGGCCGCCATGGGTTTCGAGGTGATCCCCAGCGACGCCAACTTCCTGCTCTTCGGTCGCTTCACCGACGCCCCCCGCGCCTGGCAGCACTATCTGGACCGCGGCGTGCTGATCCGCGACGTCGGCATTCCGGGATATCTGCGCGCCACCATCGGTCTCGCCGCCGAGAACGACGAATTCCTGCGCGTCAGCGGCACATTGGCCGACGCCGACCTCACCATCCGATGAATCCGCCTGTGGAGGAAGCAAAGATGAATCGCACCGCGCGGGTGGAGCGCGTCACCAAGGAATCGAATATCGTCGTAGAACTGGACCTCGACGGCACCGGCAAGACCGACATCTCCACCGGTGTCCCGTTCTACGACCACATGCTGACCGCGCTCGGCGCACACGCCAGCTTCGATCTGACGGTGCGCGCCGAGGGCGATATCGAGATCGAGGCGCACCACACCGTCGAGGACACCGCCATCGTCTTCGGCCAAGCGCTGGGTAAGGCACTGGGCGACAAGTCCGGCATCCGTCGCTTCGGCGATGCGTTCATTCCGATGGACGAGACCATGGCGCACGCGGCGGTAGACGTCTCAGGGCGCCCGTACTGCGTACACACCGGCGAACCCGATCACCTGCTGCACGCGGTGATTCCCGGTTCCGGCCCCGGTGCCCCGTATTCGACAGTGCTCAACCGGCACGTTTTCGAGTCGATCGCGCTGAACGCCCGCATCGCCCTGCACGTGCGCGTGCTGTACGGCCGCGACCAGCACCACATCACCGAGGCCGAATTCAAGGCGGTCGCACGGGCATTGCGCGCCGCCGTCGAACTGGATCCGCGGGTGAGCGGTGTGCCGTCGACGAAGGGGACACTGTGACAACGAAATCCGTCGCTCTGCTCGACTACGGCTCCGGCAATCTGCACTCCGCGCACCGCGCGCTGATCCGCGCGGGCGCGAACGTCGAGGTGACCGCCGATGCCGATATCGCGCTGGCCGCCGATGGCCTCGTCGTCCCCGGCGTCGGTGCGTTCGCCGCGTGCATGGCCGGACTGCGCGAGGTGAAAGGCGAGCGCATCATCGGTCAGCGGCTGGCCGGTGGTCGTCCGGTGCTCGGCATCTGCGTCGGCATGCAGATCCTGTTCGAGCGCGGGGTGGAATTCGGTGTGGAAACCGACGGGTGCGCGGAATGGCCGGGCGTGGTCGAGCGCCTGTCCGCACCTGTGCTCCCGCACATGGGCTGGAACACCGTGTCGGCTCCGACCGACAGTGTCCTGTTCGCTGGAATGGCAAGCGATACCCGTTTCTATTTCGTGCACTCCTATGCCGCGCAGACCTGGGACCTGCCGCCGAGCGAACACTTCGCCGCGCCGAAGCTCACCTGGGCCGAACATGGCGTCCCATTCCTGGCGGCCGTCGAGAACGGTCCGCTTTCGGCGACGCAGTTTCATCCCGAAAAGTCCGGTGATGCGGGCGCGCAGCTGCTCCGCAATTGGGTGAACTCGCTGTAAACACCCGCTGGCCAGGCGATTTGACATCGTGCACGCCGATAAGTAACTTTATCCAAGTCAGAGCGACACGGACACCGACCCGGAGCCCAAAGCGCAGCGGAAACGTTGAGCACAGTGGCCTGGGAAACGAGGTAGGACGAGGAGCGCCTGACGATCACACTGGTTCGGATGGTTCCTGATTTTGTATCGGGAGTCGGCTGGGCTAAGCTTCACCAAGTTGCCTCACTGAAGCCCCGGATTAACGCCGGAGTGAATGTGT
>NZ_BDBY01000124.1 GCF_001613225.1 Nocardia pseudovaccinii NBRC 100343 | reverse complement strand
AGGTGTTGCGGGTGCTGCCGTCATGGCCGCCAAGGCCGGGGCTGGCGTTGCGCGCCAGGGTGTTTCGGCGGTCGACGCCACCGCGACCGATGCCGCTGACGGTGGTGTCGATCTGGACGCGTCGGCGCCGGGGGAGGTTCGCCGATGACGACACGCATGTACGGCAGGTGGGAAAAGCCACGTTCCGCAGGGTTTTTCGGGCTCACCTGGGGTGCGTCGATGTTCGGCCTCGCACTGGTGATCATCGTGATGGTCGGGTTCATGCTCACCCGCTCGCTGACGGCGGCCGGTGCACTGGTCGGTGGTGGCGCGCTGGTGTTCATCCCGCTGGTCGTGAGCCGCAACGGCCGCACCGGGTGGGAACTGATCGTGCTGCGCACCCAGTTCGCGATGGCACGCGCCCGCGGTGAGCTGATGTATCGGGCCGGGCGGTTCTCTCGGATCCCAGGGACGGCGAGATTGCCTGGGCTGCTGGCTGATTCGCGGCTCTCGGAGTACGAGACCGCGGGCGGGAAGCGGTTCGCGATGATCCATATCCGCCGCACCGACCATTACACGGTGGTGCTGCGGGTGATCCCGCGTGGCAAGGAACTGGTCGACCAGTCCCAGATCGATGCGTGGGTGGAGGGCTACGGGCAGTTCTTGGCCGCCCAAAGCCGTGGCGGGGAAGTCGTCGCGGTGACCGCAGTGCTGGAGAACGTGGTCGAGACCCGGCTGCGGCAGCGCCGCGAGGTCGCGCGTCTAGTGCGTTCGGACGCACCGGAATTCGCGAAAGCGGTGATGCGGGAAGCCGCTGCCGATATCGGTGGGTTCGGTGTGCGCATTGAGGCTCGTATCGCGGTGACCTACCGGGCGATCGGCAAAGGGCGTATCCGTCGCGATGACGCCGAACAGGCTCGTGAGATCGGGCAACGCCTGCAAGGAGTCCTGTCGCATCTGGCGCGGGCAGGTTTGCCCGCGACCCCGCTGCACGCGTGGGAAGTGATCGGGCTGGTCCGCACCCGCTATGACCTTGCGGCGCAGCGTGACGTCGAGTCCGCGGGGGCGACGATCACGACTACGCAGTCGTGGGACACCGCAGGCCCGATCGCACACGCAGATCGATGGGATCACTACCTGCATGACGGTGCCCGCTCGATCACGTGGGAAATGGATGCCGCCCCGCGCGGTGCGGTCCTGGAATCCGGGTTGGAGGAGTTGCTGCGCCCCCGCGCGGACGTGCCACGCAAACGTGTCGCCATCGTGTACCGGCTGCACTCGGCCGCGGAGGCCACCAAACTCGTCGACTCCGACTTCCGTGACGCGCTGGCGGCGGAACAGACCGAACGCGGAATGGCTTCGGCATCGGCGTCTTTGCGGGTCGGCAACACCAACGCCGCCCGCCAAGAACAAGCGCGTGGCGCGGGATTGACCAGATTCGGTGTGTTGATCACGGTCAGCGACCATCTCGAGGCGGACCTGCCCGGCATCGAAGCATCGGTACAAGGCATGTCGGACGCGTCGCGTCTCGGAGTGCGCCGCTGCTATGGCTCGCAGGCCGCCACCTTCGCGGCGAGCTTGGGGATCGGATTGATCCTGCCCGAGCACACCTCCATCTCCAAGCGGGTCTCGAGTTGAACGGGTTGACGGAAACTGAAGCGTCTTCAGGGGGAACCCGAGTGCTCTCCGGCGGTATTCGGGTGGGTGGGTGCTCGGGTTGGTGTGGAAGCTGGCGGGCTGGGGGTGTGAGGGTCGGTCGGCAGTTGCCGGGCGTTGGTGGCCCACCGGATCGCGTTGGTGTCGGAGATCCCGAACATCACCGACAGGTGCAGCGGGTCCGCGCCGCAGGTGATGGCTTCCTCGAGTTCGCGGTCGATGCGCAGTCGTTCCAGGGTCGCTGCCGGGCCGCGCAGGTTCGGCAGGAACGCGCGGTCTCGAACCTTTCCAACTCCTCGGCCGAGGCCGCCAGCCGAACCGACCGCAGATCCCGGACTGCCGTTACGCCCAACTCTCACACCTCGCCTTCACCCGACGTGGAAGGAGATCGAGAAACATGAGACCGCTTCAGAAAAGCCGAGACAACCACATCACGCCGATCACAGCACGTATCACGGTTAAGGCCCCTGGTCTGCGGCTCACCGCCCCCGGCCACCACCAATCGAACCTGAGTGATGGGGAACTGGCATGAGCGGCAACCGCACCACCAACACCACCGCTGACCAGTCCGATCGGCGGCGCAAGACGGTCAGCGTCGCCGGAATCCGGGTCCTGACACCGGCAGCACGCGTCCAGGTCGAAGAGGATGCGGCGCTGCCCGGGTGGCGTGGACGACGTGCCAGGTTGGCGATGTCGGCAGATGATCACCGCCGGTCCAACGCGGCTCGCCGTGTCGAGGATCTCGACCGTGACGGTGGCTTTCAGCGGTCGCTGGCCCGGTTGACCGACCGCGGCTACGTCGGCCTTGGGGGTGGGCGTGCCGCGGTGGTCGCTTCGATGCCGGAGTGGCGTTCGACCACCGTGCAGGTCGCCGGGTTGTGGCCGTTCGCGATCGGAGCCAGCGCCCCCATCGTCGGCACGCCGGTCGGCAGCCACTACATCACTGGTGCTCCTGTGCATTTCGATGTGATGTCGTGGTTCTTGAGGGGATATATCACCGCGCCGATCGCTTTCGTGTTGGCGCTCAATGGTTTCGGGAAGTCCAGCTTGATCCGGAGGATGGTGACCGGCGCGGTCGCGGCCGGGGAGACCGTGCTGTGCATGGGCGACACCAAGCCGGACTACCGCGACCTTGTCGAACACCTGGGTGGGCAGGTCATCGACATCGGCTACGGGCACGGGCACCTCAACCCCCTCGATGTCGGCGCGCTCGGGGAGATCATCGACCGGCTGCCCGATGCGGACCAGCGCCGCCAGGTCGCGGCCCGGGTGGAAGCCGGACAGGTCAATATCGTCGCGGGGCTGATCGAACTCGTGCGCGGCAGCCGTGTCGCGGACTACGAGGAAACTCTCATCGCGGCGGGGCTTCGCGAACTTTACAGTCCCGCAGGCGGATTCACTCCGGCCGCGCCGCCGGTGTTGTCGGATCTGCTGGCGGTCATCTCCGGTGGCGGGGAACAGTTGCGCCAGTTCGCCGAAGAAGACGACGACCGCAGCTACCGGGCCAGCACCAAAACTCTGCGCCGCTCGCTGCGGGCGCTGGTCGAAGGCCCGTTCGGGGCGATCTTCGATGGCCACACCAGCACACCGCTGAACCTGGACAGTCCCGCGATCTGTGTCGATGTCTCCCGTATCCCCGAAGGTGACACCAAACTCCTCTCGGCGGTGCTGATGGTGTGCTGGTCCCAGGGTTTCGGGGCTGTCGCCGCCGCACACGCCCTCGCTGATGCCGGACTGGCCCGCAAACGCACTTACGAAGTCGTGATGGACGAAATCTGGCGCGTTCTCGGAGTCGGTGTGTTCATGGTCGACCGCGTCGACGCCCTGACCCGGCTCAACAGGCCATTGGGTGCGGGATTGATCATGTGCAGCCACACCATCAAAGACCTCTCCGCTTTCGATTCGGTTGCCGCACAGGTCAAAGCGCTCGGCTTCTTCGAGCGAGCCCGCGCGAAAATCATCGGCCCCGTCGGGCCGGAGGAGATCAACCGCATCCGTGCCGCGGTCGGGATCACCGAAACCGAGAAACTACTGGTGACTTCTTGGGCCGCGCCACGCCCACCCAGCGACGAGGACACCGACACCCGCGAAACGCCACCGGGCACCGGGTGCTTCCTGCTCAAAACCGGAGAATCCGGCGAACCCGGAATCGCGTTCCGGCTGACGTTCACGCGAACCGAGCGTGAATCCGACATCCACAACACCAACCGTCGCTTCCAGGACATCGGAACCACCCAGGAGGCGGGCAGGTGAACGGTGGTGGAATCTCCGAAAACCCTTGCAGCAGTATCAGTTTCGTTGCCAATCGCGCTGATCTTGATGTTGCTGATCTTCGTCGGAGCCGACCCGGCGACCTCGTGTGCGGCGACAGTAGCACCCAGCTCCGCGAGTGGGGAGAGCGGATCGGGAAAGGCCAGTGTGGCTGGGCTGAACGAAGCCAAGCTGAAGCTGGCCCGCAATGGTGTGGCGATCGGCAAACAGCGGCAGATGCCCGACTCGGTGATCGTGGCCGAGCTGGCTGCCCAGGCTACCGAGTCGACGTTCCGGAATCTGGCGAATTCCTCGGTGCCGGAATCACTGTCCTACAGCAACGACGGCGTCGGCCACGACCACGACTCGGTCGGACCGCACCAGATGCGGGTCAGCGTATGGGGGTCGGTCGGCATCGCCCGATTGATGGATCCGACCTATCAGATCAACTGGTTCTACGACCAAGCCACCAAAACCGCTGGCGCCGAACAGATGAGCCCACCGCAGCTGGCTCAGGCCGTCGAACAATCCGCGCCCGCCGCCTACGCCGGGCAACTCGATCTCGCCAAGCAGTTGTATGCGATGTTCGCCGATATTGACCCGGCCTCGATGCCCGCACCACAAGCCGGTCAACCGCCGGCAGGATGCGGTGCGACCGGATCGGGTGCACCGCTGAGCGCTGGAGGGCCTTTCGGGCAAGCGGTCGTGGAAGCGGCGCGGCGATGGATCGGCACACCGTACGTGTGGGGTGGCGGCAACCAGGACGGGCCGACCGGCGGCGGGTTCGACTGCTCCGGGTTGACCTTGTACGCGATCTATCAGGCATCCGGTGGGCAGATCCGGCTGCCGCACTACACCCAAGCTCAGCAAGATCATCCATCTGCACAGCCGGTGCCGTTCGAGAAGAGGGAACCGGGAGACCTGGTGTTCTTCACCGAACCCGGCGCCACGGATTCCCATCATGTCGGGATCTATGCGGGCCGCAACGAACAAGGTCAAGACCTGCTTTTGCACAGCCCGCAGAGAGGGCAAAACGTCGCTCTCACCCCACTGAGTGCATGGACCGGCGAGCACATGGACGTGCGCAGATACACCCCGACCTCCACCACCACCACTGCCGAGGTCTCGGCGAACGACGAAGCGGGACAACGCCATCGATGACAACGAAGACCAGCGGCCGTGCCGCGCAGCAATTCCGCGCAGCGTATCGCGATCGCGATACGCGTCGCCTGACAACGAAGGAAATCAAGGGAGTCCTGCGATGACAAGCCCACAACCACTCGCCGGCGACAGCGCCGCGGGTCTCGAAGACCAGCATTTTCAGCGTAGCGAAGGTGCGTCGATCGACCGGCCTGCCGATTTCGTGGTGCTGCAGCCCGATGGCGCGGCCATCTACGGCTCGCGTGAGCGCGATCAGGGGTTGCGGGGCGCTATCGGCGCGCATGTGCCCGACCTGGACACGCAGGGCATGGGGAGGGTGCGGGCCTGGTTCGCCGAGGACTTCGCCAGGCGCGCCTTGCATCCGAACCCGCTGGCCGACCAAGTGCTCGCACGGTTGGGCTATGACCACCCCAGCGGGTGGTATGGCCCGGTCGCGGTGACCATGGAAGAAGACGCGACCGGCCACATCCCGCCGCTGGTCTCCGATGTCCGCGAGACGGTGAACGAAATACTCGCCGCGGTGACCGAGAATTCTTGGCTGCGTGAAGTCGGTGATCTGGCGGCGGCGAATTCGGTATGGAGTTCCGCGAATATTCAGGCGGATGATTCGGTGCTGCGTAAAGCCGAGGAAAGGGCGCATAGAGCCGGGATATCCTGGAAGGATATTGATGGGGTCCGTACGGTCGGATTTCTGGATCAGCAGTGGACTGATATTCGCAACTCGCGGAATATTGGGGAATCGATTCGCGCAAGCCTGCTGGAAATAGCCGACGCCGACGCATGGATGCTCCGATATATGGTCGCCGTCGACGTCATCCGCGACCAGCAGCACCGGGCAGAAGGTTCCATCGCCGAGCGGGGTCCCGACGCGCAACAGTACGAGCGGAACATGGCCGCACTGCGAATGAACGTAGAGACTATCGCGGATCTGATCGATATCACTGACGCCGAGTTCACCGCTATCCGTGCCCGCACGACAGATAACTGGCGTCGAATGATTTCTGCGACCGCAGAGGGTATCGCCTCCCTTGGAATCAGCGAAGAGGCGTGGAACTACCTGTGCGAACCTTGGTTTGAGATCCGATCCAACAGGATAGCGAATAGTCTCTGTTACCGCCGCGCGGTGGTGACCGAACCACTGCTACCGCCGCCGCATGAAATGGCCGCACAGGCCAGAGATGCCCTGCGGGTCGAGCCGCAGACCCCACAGTCCGATCAGGTAGCCCGCCCGCGAGAAGAACTCAGCGACCGCCCCGGATCGGTGCCGCCCGATGCGGCGATCGATCTCGGCACAGATTTCGAGTAGGAACCAGGCGAGATGCCCGATAACGACTCCCAGGCGCGCGCACCACGAGATCTCGGGTTCTCGCTATGACCGACCACATGCTCAGTCCTGGATCGGCGCGGCGGGACACGAAATCTAGGGCCGCCCAAGGATCTGTCGAACAAGGCCGGTATGAAGCCGGTCCGCATTCACACCAGAGATCCCGGCACATCCAGATCACCGATAGAAAATCTGAAATATGGTGTCTGCCAGATGATTCGGGTCCGCGACTGTGACTGCCTCGGCATCGGATGGCGGCGCGGCCAGCGCGGTGGCTCTGGGAATGCTGAAGGTGATCCAGAACGTCACCGCTGATCTGGCGCTGCTCGCCGACGGGCCCAGCGGTGGCGAGCTCAGGATGTGGCGCAACAACTTACGCGGGCTGTCGGTGGCATCACAGCTGGTCGAGGAACAAGCTCGTGCTATCGGGGTGCCCGGTACCTGGATCGCCGTCGCTAAGAACGCCGGAAATACGGGAACACGATGGACTGGCGGTGAGTCGATGCCTCTGGTCGCCGCGGTGGATCGCGAGCCGTTGCTGGCGCAGCTGCGTGAGCAGGTGGTGCTGCTCTACGACATGACCGTTACCCACACGGTGTGCGTGGACCGTTTCGGCGCTGTCCCCGGCGATCTCGCCGAGCGGTTCCGGGAGCATCTGCGGTTGCAGTGGTCCCGGGTCGCGATGGTCGCTATCGCCCTCGAGGTGACCGAGACCGAGGTCGCGGGATGGTGGTTCGACGCTGACGCATGGAGATCGGTGCTGGCGTCAACCCGCGAACAGGCCGCATCGCAACTGCTCAAACGGTGGAGAACCCACACGAAGACGACCGCGGTGAGCGACGCGAACGTGCGAGTCGAAGCCCTGAGCATGGCGGGGATCAGCCTCGGCGACGCCGCCACACACCAACTACCACCGCGCCCCTCTGAGCTGATCAAGGCCGCTGAAACAGCGTGGCGCAGTAGCGCCGCGACCAGCGCCACGGGCATCGCCTCGGATCTGGGGACAGATGGCGACAGCGCGATCAGCGACGCCGTTGACGCCGCGCTCGGGGGCAGTGCAAACCGCGCCTGGCAGGGCGAGGCCATCGGAGGCGACACCACACACGGCACAGCGACGCAGGCGTCGCCCATGCCGGACCCGGACTCATGACCGGTCGGGGTGAAAGCCGCTGCACCGCAATCGAACCGAACACCCAACGAGCCAACGAGCCAACGAGCCAACGAGAAAGGCAGTCACCAATGACAGTCACACTGACCGTGACCCCCGCTGACGCACACACACTCACCCTCCCGCAGTTGGTGGTGCGGGGCTTGGCGCGTGAGCTGCGCGGTTGCACCAGTTACCAGCAGCTGGACCGTGTCGCTACCGAACACCGATTCAACACTGCGGAACTGTTCGCCAAATTCACTGCCGCATTGCGAACCGAAGCGGGGATCGACTATACGCGGTTGCGCGAGAACCAGCTGGCGCGAGAGCAAGCCCACGCCCGGCTGGCCGAACGCGGGACACGCCGACCACACCTGTTGTTGTGGTCGGCCGCGACGAGCGAGCAGTTCACGCTGTGTGGCGCCGACGGGCGAGTGATCTGGCGGCAACGCTTCGAGGCTCTCACCCCGCCCGCAGTGATCGAATCCGAAGCGGACGCGGTCGAATCCGCTGCACGCCAGACGATTTGGCTGGCCCGACAGGCTCGCCACGACAGGGGTGACCCGGTCGCCACACCGAACCTGATCCTCGCGTGCAGAAGCAGCGACCTGCTCGAGAACTTGGAGCATGTGGCGTTCGTCGCCGGACTCGTGCTGGATCTGATCACCGACCGGGACCACAACCCCGCCCATGACCAGTCCATCGGCACCACCCCCGTCGACTGGCGCCGCATCGATCTGGGCACCCTGATCCAGCACCGGATCCCGACATGAGCGGCATCCGAGCCCGTGCGCTGGTCGTGGCAGTGGCAACGAGCTCCATCGTCCTGGGTGCTGGCTGTGCCCACGAACCGGCCATCGGCAGCGGGAAAGTGTGCACTGCAACCGGATTCGCCTCTCCTTACGCCACGGTCGATCCCTGTTCGGGCGAAGCGGTGCTGAGAGCGGCGGTCGCGGCGGTCTTTACCTATCAGCCCCAGATCCAGGCTGATCAACGCGTCGCGTTCCAGCACGCGAAACCGTTGCTAGACCCGGCGTTCGCCGCTGCTGGTGAATCGGCGGCGACGGTGTTCACGCCGATCACTGCGGCGCGCTGGCAGGAATGGCGAACCCAACTCGTGAGCGTGACGGCCACCGCGCGAATCACCGGCGATGACCATCCGCCCGATACCGCGACCTTGATGAGTCGTGTCCTCGGGGTCGATCTGCATCTGGGTGAGGCCAGCCCTGCGATGAGGTTCGCGGTGTACGCGCACGTCACCCGCTCGGGCCTGTCGAGTCCGTGGCTGGTCGCGGCCTTGGAGGTGACCGGATGACCGGGGATCCTGTCGAGGAGGGCGGTCAAGCGGTGCGTCAGGGGTTTATCCAGGCATTCCAGACCGGAGCGATGGTCGGCAACTTCCTGCAACGCCGCGGCGCCGAGTCCCGCTCGGTGGAAGAGCATTTGCAGCGGATGCAGGATGCCGGAGCGCGTGAGTTGCGCGAGGGGCAACTGCACTGGGCGAAATTGCAGGGCTACGCCGATCGCCAGACACAGGGACAGCGGCTGTTCGAACTCGACGAGCAAGCCAAGCGCGATGATCAGACCCGCAAACAGGCTGTGCATCAACGTCAACTGGACGGATACAACGACCGCGCCCGGTGGGGCGAAGCCCTGAACAACGCCGAAATCGAGGTCAAAAGCGAGCAGATCCGACGAGGCAATGCGGACCTGAAACGTCGCGACCGCGAGAGCGCGGCCGAGCAGCAGCGCAAAAACGAGACCCACCAACTGCAGAAAGACGGGTACGCCGACCGGTCGAAGTACGCGAAAGACTTGTACGACCTGGACGTCAAGTACAAGAAGCTGCTGATCGACATCCGCCGCCGCGCTGCCGGTTTCAGCGAAACGTTGTCCACCACGAGCGGCGAGGACGCGGCAACGCACCACGCCTCGGTCGGGTTCGCCGCCGCCCATCACACCGCGGATCTGTCCGAGGAGCACCGCACCCATGCCGCCGCCTATGACGAGCGGTTCAGCGACGACACCGGCACCGATCCGCAGACCTATCTCGACGGCGACCCCGACACCGGGCAGCCGGGCACGACGATGGTCCCCTACGGCACCAGCCCGGATGATGACCTGCCCTACATCGACGTCGAGACAGTCGAGGTCAACGAGATCGACGTCGCGACCCGCACCCGGAACCCGGAACCATTGTTGGACGCGGTCGCCGGGCTGACCGAGGAACTGACACTCGGTGTGCACGCCGAACACCTCCTCGACGACGTGGCCGGCCCCCGCCCGGGCGTCGTTGCCGATACCGGGGACGGTATCGGCGCCGCGATCGAGGACGCCGGACTGACCGGCGAGGTCGGTGTCGGAATCGAGGCCGACTTCGGACCGGCGCCGACTGGTCGGGTGCTCGGTGTGGATGTGGGGATCCAACGATGAGCGCCCCGGGGGCGAGGACTGGCCGCTGCGTCGACGACGCGGGTGGGTGGTTGTGATGGTCGAGTCGGGGTCGGCGCTACCGCCAGTGCAGCAGGCGTTGCTGTCCGCGATTCAGAACATGAGCGTCGATATACGCAACGCCGCTGATCGGGGCCGATTCGGTTGGGACCGGCTGGATCTGGGCATCGCGCAGGGATGGCAGCACCAACTGCACCATCTCAACGAGGCTCGCGAGGTCATCACTGGTGAGGCCGCCGCTGTTGGAGTGCCGCCGCGGCTGATCGAGCATGTCCGTCAGCGCGGCGCCAACGGCATCCGGTGGCATCCCGGTCAGACGATGCCCATCACCGAGGTCGTCGACCGGGCGCAGTTGCTGGCCGGATTAGCCGCCCAGGTCGGCCGTCTGCAGGAGATGGCCGCGTTCCATGCCGCCTACACACACCGATACAGTGACTTCACCGGTGAACCGCAGACGTGGTTCCAGCTGAGCATGAAAGCGCTGCGCGAGCACATCGGCGCGCTCGCCCACGCCCTGGACCTCTCGCCGGCCGAACGCGAACAATTGTGGCCCGACGCCGCCAGCATCGCAGCGGCCACCACGCGAGCGCGCGCCCTCGATGGCGACGCGTTGATCGAGCAATGGCGGAGCCGGGCGAGCTTGTCGAATCTGATCGCCGAATCCCTGCCGATCGATGTCCTGCAAGGAGCGGGCATCACCAGCGCTGATTCCGCCGCGGCCGGGCAACTGCCACCAGCCCCACAAGAGCTGATCGCGCTCGCCGAGAACGCAACCGACGCCACGACCACCAGCACCGCTGATGGTGACTCCACCCTCGATGCGGCCAGTGCGTGGGCTGGGGATGGGGCGGTGATCCACACGGCGATCGAGCATGCGGGCCTGAACAGCGACACACACACCGCACCGCTGGACGAGGCGACCGATCCGCCTTCGCACCCACTGCACCTGACCACCAACCACGGCATCGACCCATGAACGCCATCACATTCGCGAACAGCGAGGGCGCGGACCTGCTCGACCTACCGCGTGGCGACTGCCCGAGTAGGTGGTCGTGGTGAGTGATCGGCTGTGGTCGAGTTCGGGTGCGGGCCTGGCGATTCCGGCGGTGCGGGTGCAGATGCTGCGCGCGATCCAGAACTTCACCGTCCAGATCAGCAACGCCGAGAACCGCGCTCGTCACGCGAATCAGGGGGACGCGGACCTCACGGCAGCGTGGCGGCGGCAGTTGTGGCATCTGAACTGGTCCCGGCAGCTGGTGCGCGAACAGGCCACGGCGATCGGGATCGCCCAACACACGATCGATCACGTCCAAGCGTGCGGCACCGACGGGCTGCGATGGCGCGGTAACCAGGTAATCCCCGACGCCGCCGCGGCAGACCGTGTGGGACTGCTGGCTCGGTTGGGGACACAGGTGGATCAGCTGGAAGATATGGTCGCCGTCCGCGCCGCCCACAACCACCGATTCGGGGCCGCCGACCCGGACCAGCAGTCGTTTTTCGACGCGCGAATGACCGTGCTACGCAACCGCATCGGCGCGGTAGCCCACGCCCTCGAGATCACCAGCAGCGAACGCGAGCAGCTGTGGTCGACCGATGGCACGGGTCTGCGCCAAACCCTGCAGGCGCGGATGCACGGCTATGACAACGACACCTTGACCGCGCGATGGCTCGAATACGCCTCCCTGCCGCAGCTCCTGGCCGACGAACTGCGGTTGGCAGCGCTGACCAGCTCAGGGATATCCCTAGCCCACGCGCACGCGGCCGGGCATATGCCACCGTCACCACACCAGCTCATCGCCGTCGCCGCAAGCCCAGGCAACACCGCAAGAACCGACGCCACCACCCTCACCGATCCGGACTCGAGCCGCAGCGCAGGCGTTGCGATCGGTCAGGCCATCGACGCGACGGGAATCGACACCGACACCGACACGACCGGCGACACCGCCGCCCACGTGGATGCCGTTGCCTTGGGCGACCGGCTCCCAACCGGTCTTCCGCTTGCCCCGCACCAGCCCGCGTCGCAGGTGGACACCGAGCGCGGCATCGAACCGTAACCCGACAGGAGTCACGCATGAACTTGCGAACCACAATGCAGCACAAACGGATTCGTAGACCAGGAGGGTGGCTGTGACCGCGCCGTCGCCGCCGTGGGAGTCGCTGCCGCCGTGGAAAACTCGACTGCTCGAGCAGGTACAAGATCTGTCGTACCACCATCAGCGGGTCCTGCATCACGGCTACCCCGACTACACCCTCACCCCCGGCAGCGACGACACACGAGTCCGTGTTTGGCAGGCCCACCTGCGGGAACTGGACGCCGAACGCGACCAAGCCGTGATCCGCGCCCGCGCCAACGCAATTCCCGAACCGATGATCGAGCAGGCCCGCGCGCTCGGTGATCGCGGAATCCGGTGGGATGAGCGGAGACCACCACCGCCGGAAACCGCCCGCGGGGCCGACGTGGCGCGCGAGGCGATGCTCGACAGTGTCGCGGACGATGTCTGGGCGCTCGAACACACCGCCGCGATCCTCGCCGCGCGCCGGCAACGCCGCATCGCGGCCGGGATTGTTTCCGAATCCGAGCCGGTCGCGGCGAGCCAGATCCACACCAACATGGCCGCGCTGTGGGTGCGTGCCGCCGACACCGCCGTCGCCGCGGACCTCTCCGATACCGAACGCGCCCAGCTGTGGGGCCGCGACGCACACGGGTGGGCGACCCTGGTGGAGGCGACGGTCGATCGCTACAGCGACACGGTCCTGGAACAACACTGGCGCACTCGAGCGTGGCCGGGCATCGAGTACGACGCCCGAACCCACATGCATCCCCTCGACAGCAGCGGACCGGGCCGCGCCGTCGTCCCCGGTGAGCTACCACCGACACCGCAGCTGATGATCGACAACGCCCAACAGGCGCTCGCTATCACCTCCGGCGATGACCCTCACATCGATGGGCAGGTCAGCGAGAAGGCGATCGCGGCGGCACGGCTGGACGAATTGACCCGCAGCTGGGGAGCTGAACCGCTCGGCGAGCCGGGCACCATCATCTCGGGTTCGGCACACGATCTGGACCGGGAGCTGTGATGGCACCGGTGAGCATCGAATTGGGTGCGCTGGCAGGAGGTTTCGATCGTGACCGATCCTGACCTGACAGCACACCAGCGGGAACTCGCGCGGTGGCAAACCGAGTTGCTGCGACGAATCCAGCACCTCGAAGGTGAACACACCCGCATCTCGCGGCTGGGTTTGGACGGCTACGACGGGCCCGACCCGCAGCTGGAATGGACCACCCATCTGGAAGCGCTGATCGCCGAACGGGAAGCCCTCGAACAGCAAGCGCTGCAGGCCGGGGTCAGCCCCGATTGGATCGCCGATGTGCGCGAGCTCGGATCCCGGCCCGTGACCGTGTCGCAGGAAGTCCAGTTGCCGAGTGCATCGAGTGAGGTCCGAGGGTTCTGGTTCGACATGATGGCCCCGGATCTGTGGAATCTGGAGCGGATGGCGTATCTGGCCGCCGCCTATCAGGACCGCGTCGCCACCGGCCGGGCGACATTCGAGATATCACCCATACAGGCAAGGCATTTCGAACGCAATATGGGCGTCCATCACCAGCGGGCGACCGCGTTCGCGCACATGGCGCAGGTGAGCGAGGCCGAGGGCGAGCAGTTGTGGGGAATCGGTCGAGCGGGATGGCTGAAACTCCACAACTCCTACATCAGCGCCCAGGACGAAACCGGGCTCCACAACGAACTACGCGGCTACATGAGCGCCGACCCGGGATTGCCGGTGCCAGCGTATGTCGCGGTCGACGACGACGGTCAACCGATCCCGCAAGCCGACAGCGTGCCACCGGCACCGGAGCAGATGATCGCTGACGCCTACGCCGCGATTCGCACCCAGTTCATCGAGGACGCCCTTGCTCCGCAAGGTATGACCGCCGCGATCGAGCAGGCGCTGCCACCCGGACTGGTCGGGCAGTGGAACAGCGAAACCACCCCCACCACCGAGATGTCACCACATGCCCATAAGGAGGCAGGTCCCGAACCGTAACCACCGACACCGCAACAACATTCGCGCCCCCGACCGTGCCGGTCGCGGCGCATTCAGTGACAGCGGGTGCAAAATCCGGGTCTTCCTCGCTGACCGTAGGTGCCGGTCACAGGCAAGACAGCCACACAATCCGCCGGGGACATCAGAAATCAGCCGCGCGAGGCGCTGCGGCCCACTTCGACGAGGTCGAAAGATGATGTCCGACAACACATTCCACGACAATCCCGAAACACCCACCGCCACAGCCAGTTCACCCCCGAACCCGGGCGATACAGCCACAGCGGGCCAATCCCCACCCACCGGATCGACCCCACCCGCGCTGGACACATCCCCCGCGCAGGTCGAAAAGCTGGCGCTCGAGCTGTTCTATCGGCCCGAACGAATCGACGGGAAGCCCAGCGAAGCAGGCCGGTCCTCGGCCGCTGACGATGCGGCCGACGCGCTCTACACGCGCCGGTTGCGGGAAGTGCAAAACCTCGCCGCGGCAACAACTCTGCTTGCCGATGCCGCGGTGCCGGGGGAGCACGGTGACGGTGTGCCAGCCCAGCTGGACGCCCTGACCATGGCGTTGGGGCAGGCGCGTCGCGACGCGCTCGCCGACGGTGTCGCCGAGGACGATGTGATCGCGGCCGAACTGCTGGGTACTGAGGGCGTGCCATGGGCGGCGCAGCCGTCACACCGCTGGCTGGGCAGGATCGAACGCCTCGGCGACCAAGCCGAAGCTTCCGCACGACAGGCATTCCAGTACCACGAGCAGGGCATGCGGCTGCGCATACACATCACCGGCCAAAACACCAAGATCCGCGGGCTCGAACACCAGCTCAGCGCCAGCCACACCACACTCCGAGAGCTATTGGGAGACAACGCTGTCCCCGACATCGCTGCAGGCCGAACCATGGGCGACGCCGAAGTCGGCGACGAGAACCTCCAGCACCGTGCAGCCGATTCCGGTCGCGATATCGGCGAGGCCGTCGATGCGACATCACACGCCTCAGACGGGGGGCAATGGGTGCCGGAAACGGAAGCATCGCCTGAGGATCCTGCGGCGAGGCCGGAGTGGGGGCGGGACCTGTGACGTGGTTGGAACAGCCGCGCGGCTACCAAGATCCGCTCTACTACGCCGATGCGGCCTCCGATACCGAGCAGCACCTACGTGCCGACTTCGCCAAGCACTACGCGCTGCGCGAGATCGCACCCTACGGCGAAACACCCTCCGATGTCGCGCGACTCGAGAACTCCGCCGTCGAGCTCGCCGCGCCATGGGTCCACCACGGCATGCCGCAGTGGCGCGCCCTCTGGGGGCAGATCGACGCCGCGACCGACGAATGGGAAACCGATCCCGAGGCGGCGCGCCGATATTTCGACGGCATCGCCCGCTCCCGCCAAGCCGGGGATCGCAGTGTCGATGACATGAGCTGGCGCACCCTGCGCCAGGCCCGCGAAATCACCGGCCACACCGACGGCACCGCATACGGCTCCAGCCAAGACCAGGCAAGTTGGCGAGCACCCGGACCGCAATTACGTCTGATCACCAACACGACCGCGCCTCAAGCCCACTCGGCTCCCGATACTGCGGCGGCCTCGGCGCAGGGGACCGGGCCGGTGTTGAGCGCGGTGGATCGTGCGTTGGGAGCTAGGCCGGGCGCGCAGTTGTTGAGCATGGACGAGGTCGGGGCCGTCATCGACGGTATCGACCTCGCCCTGGACTGGGAGGAAGAGCTCGGCGACCGCAACGGTACCGACCAGTTGGCGCGCCAGGCAGCGCTGCTGTGTGAAGTGCAGGACCTCACGGCCGAACACTCGCGCGTGGCGGATGGACAGGGCGAACCGATCGGGGACTCGCAAGCTCTTGTCGAGCACATGGAGTCGTTGCTGGCTCAGCTGCGTCGCGCCCGCGCTGAGGCCCTCGCCGGTGGAGTCGAGCAATCCGCGATCGACCTCGCCTATCGGGCGGGCTTGGACGGCACGTATTGGAGTGACCGTCCGGCCCACCCTCATTTGGGGCGCATCGCGCAGCTCACCGCCGAACGCGACGACGCCCGCGCCGAAACTGCCGCTCTGCGCGCCGTTGTTGCCGATCTGCGCGACCAACTCGCCCGCCGCGCAGCCGCGCCTACCAGTACCGAAACCGCAGCCGCACCAACACTCTCGACGCCCGCAATCGTGAACCCCACCATCGGCGCCGACACCACGGGCGACGGTGGCGCCGCGATCGGCGCTGCCATCGACGCCGCCATACCCGACGACGCGGGCAACGACTGGGACACCGCCACCGAACCCGCCGAACCGGTCCTCGACAGCCCCCGGGCCGAGGTCATTGAGGAGGCGGTTCGGTGAATCAGGTTGACCCGCAACATAATCCGCAGCCGTTTTCGTGCTCGTAGTCGAGGAGTTCGCGATCATGATTTCCACACGAGAGGCCCGCCGCCGCAGGGTGGGTGGGTTGGGGCCCGAAACCACCGCGCTCCTGCTGTTTTTGGCCGTCATGGTGCTGGTGCTGTTGGCGTGGGTGGCGTTGAGTGCGGGCAGTTGGTGGGCTGGACTGCCGGTGACCCGGCACCCGGTGGTGGCGTTGCTGCAAGTGGCGATCGGTCAGCACCGGTGGCCGTGGCAATCGAGCGTCGTGGCCGCCGTGTTCGCGGTGCCGGTCGCGGTGCTGGTTCGGATGGGGTGGCGCTCGATGGGCTTGCGTCCGCGTATCGATGCCGCCGCCCGCACCATGCACCGCCCCAGTGAGATCACCATGGCCACCCAAGCCGACAACGCCGCCGCCGCGACGCGGCTGCTGCGTGATGCGCCACCGCAAATCCGGGCGCTGACGGGGCCACCGCTGGGCACGACGGTGCAGGGCGGGATCGAGTTGTTTGTGCCTGCGGAGATGGGGGTGGTGATCGCTGCTGGTCAGCGCACCGGCAAGACCATGGTCTGGGCGGTGCCCGCGGTGCTCTCGGGATGGGGGCCGGTGCTGGCGACCTCCAACAAACCCGACGTGTATCGCCACACCGTCGGCGGGCGCGAAGAACAGGGCTCCCGGATCTGGTTGTGTGATCTGCAGGCGGTCACCGGGACGGTCCAATGCTGCTTCTGGGTGAACCTGCTGGCACAGGTGCAGACATTGCCCGCCGCCCGCAAGCTGGGCGGGTTCTTCATCGTCGACTCGAACGCCGAAAACGCTCGCGTGGATGCCTATTTCGACGGTGGTGCGCGAGAGTTGCTGGCACTGTATGTTTTCGCGGCAGCGTGTGCGGGTGGGGATCTGCTACATGCCGCGGAATGGCTCGGCCGTGATCAGGACCAAACGCCGGCGTTGATCCTGCGCCACTACGACCACCCGCGTGCCGCGGAACGGATTCTGGAAGCCCAAAGCCTGTATGCGCGTCAGCGTGACGGTCTGTTCGATATGGCGCGCCGGTATCTCAACGTGCTGACCCACGAAGGCTATGCGCGGATGGTGACCCCACCCCGACGGCGCGTCATCAAGGCCTACGAAGGCCCGAACAACATCGTGATCCTCGACATCAGCGACGGCACACAAATTCATGACCTGCCGCAATTCCAGCCGCGGGAATTCGTCACCAGCAACGACACTCTCTACGCGCTGTCGATGGCCGGACACGATAGCGCGACCCCGCTGACCGCGGCGCTGATCGGACAGATCCTCGAAGCCGCACTGACCGCCGCGCGGGCCAGAGTTGATGGGCGGCTCGCGGTTCCGTTGCTGGCGGTGCTGGATGAAGCCGCCAACTGCGCACGCATCGCCGAGCTACCGGAGTACTACACCTACTGCGCGGGCTGCGGCATCATCTTGATGACCATCCTGCAAGTTCTCGAACAGGGTGAAGCCCTGTGGGGCGCGAACGGTCTGAAGATCATGCGCGCCCAAGCCATCGAGGTCTACGGCGGCGGTATCGCCGCCCTGGACTACCTCGAGCACTGGTCACGCATGACCGGCCCCCACGACGTGGCCGACCGTTCCCACAGCTACGGCCCTGGCGGAGTCACCCGGTCGTTGACCTGGCGCTCCGAACCGATCCTGGATGTCGCCCAGCTCGGGGCGCTACCCAAAGACCGCGCCGTCATCCGATTACCGAACCACGGGCCGATGCTGGTGAAAAAGGTTCCCTGGTACGACAACCCCGACCTCGCGCCCCAGATCCAGCGATCCCTGGACCGGTTCACGGACCCCACCGCCGAGACCGTCGTCCCGCTGGCGACCGGGACCACTGACGACAGCGCGGGGAGCGCGCCATGAACAGTCCGGCACCAACCCCACCCGCAGCAGGCGGCCCGAAACCGAAAGGACCGCCTCAACCGCCGGCGTACCGGCACTTCACTGAATTTGCCGACAAGTGGTTACTGCCGATGGTCAATGTGCGCCTCGCTGAAGCGAATCGGGAAAACGCTTACACCTGGTGCAGTCAATGGTGGCGCCACCGGCCCGTCGCGGTTCGCATCGCCCACCTGCACAACGGTTTCGAAGTCTCGCGGCGTAGCAAGTCCGGCAGTGCGATCAGTACCTATGTCCTGAACCACGTCGACCCGCATTTCAACCTGATCCTCGACGCCGCGAACGGACCGCTCTACCGGTGCACCCGCACCGAACACAACACCGTCCCGTCGCTATCGGCGGACCCGGTGCCCGCGAACTGGTTCGGCACCAAATCAACCTCCACTCCGCAAGCGGGCACCGGAACCGAAGCGAAGCCACAACCGCTGTTCGCCCATTACAGCGACTTCGTGACCGACTGGCTGCTGCCGGTCATCGCTGTCCGCGTCACCGCGAACAACCGTGAAGGCCACTACACGTGGTGTCGGCAATGGTGGCGCCACCACGAGGTCGTCCTGCGCTTCGCCGCTATCCATTCCGTGTTCGAAGCCGCGCGCCGCGCTGAGGACAAGACCGCGATGTCGAGCCTGTTCGTCAGCCATATCGACCGGCACATGCGCCGCATCCTCGACGCCGCACAAGGACCGCTACACCTGTGCACCCCACAACGACACATCGAACTGACCGGACTGCCCAACACCGCGATCGCACCAGCCTGGTTCGGCATCGACGGCACGACCACCCCGATCGAACACCTCGGATGGGGACCCGACTTCCGGGCCCTCGCGCCCGCCTCACAGGCAGGGCCACGACCGTGAGAACGCCGACCCGTGTGCAGGCGCGAGTGCTCAAAGCCCTGCAGAACCAGACCAAGGCGTTGAACGCCCTGGTGGCCAACGCAACTCGCCGCCAGCAGCAGAGCGGGCAAAACCCTCCACAGTCCTGGTTCGAGGACTACCACGGCCGGGCGATTGTGCGTGAGGAACTGCTCAACGCCGCCCACGCGGGCGGGGTACCTAGTGCGTGGATCGACCACGTGCGTGAGCGCGGCGAACGCGGTATCGGTTGGCGCCCCGAGCTGTACCTGCGCGCCCCCGACGCCCTCGACTGGGACCCGATACTGGCCGCCCTCACCGCCGACGTGCACCGGCTATGCGAGTGGAGCGCGCTCGAGGTCGCCTACCAGCAGATCAGCCCAGCACCCGACACCGACATCGGCGCCGACTTCGATCGCAACCTACGCAACCTGTGCGAACGGACCACTGGGATAGCGAACCTGCTCGGCCTCACCGCCGAGCAAGGTCAACAACTGTGGGGCACCACCCACGACTGGGCACAGACCGGATCAGCAACCCTCGACGGTGTACCAGTCGAGGAACTCGTCCAGCGCTGGCACGCCGTCGCACACACCGACACCCGCGCCTACGCACTGCAAGCCATCGCCTTGGCCGCCGCCGGAATCACGACCGTATCCGCGGCGGCACTGCCACAGCACCAACAGTTGGCAGCCGCGATCGATGCCCGATTACTCGCCCCCCAGCAGCGCGTCCGATTCGCCGTAATCACCGGCGCGAGCATCGACACCGCGATCAATGCCGCGAACCTCACCGACAGCACCGAGGCTGACACCGAAACCGCCACCGCGGCAACACTGTTCAGCGACGCAGCTAGCACGGATCCGCTCAGCTTCGACACCGCCACCGACCGTGAGATTTCGGCCCCGGAATTCCTATCGCCGGTCCAGGGAACCGAGCCATGACCGGGCCGGGATCAGCGCACCGCGTTGGCGATATCGCAGCCGAGCAGGCGGGGATGCTGCATCGCGTCCACCAGCTCGCCGCCGAAGCCGCCCGACTACAGCACCATGTGCAGTCCGCGGCGAACAACAGCGCCACCAGAATCGACATACTGGCCCAGATCGCCGCCCTCGACCGGGACCGGGATCTGACCGAAATCCAGGCCCGCGCACGAGGCGTGCCCCGTAGCTGGGTCGATCTCGCGCGCCGCGTCGGACAGACCGGCGACGCCTGGACCGACGAGCAACTGCTCCCAACACCACTTCCAAAAACCAAGCGTCGCAGCATCGCGCGCGTCATCGCGGACACCACTCAGCTCATCGACATGGCCGCGATTACCGTGGCCCGCGAACACCTGCTCGCCACCAGTGGTGTCAGCGGTGAGCCTGAACCCGCTGCGGCCCAACAGGTGCGGCGAAACATGGTAGCGATCTGGACGCGCGCGGTTGCCACCGCCACCTCGATCGGGATGGGCCGAACACAGCGCGCCGACATATCCCGCACCACCGTCGACGACCTCGAACAGCGACTCGGCCACTACCTGCAATACAGCCTCGAGGACCTGGATCCGCAGTGGCGCCGCTACACCACCGCCACCATCGCCGCCGCCGTGCGGCGCTCACTGGCCAGCCTGCGCCGCACCGACCGGGGGACCAACACCGCCAATACCGACACCGACGGCGAGCACCCCCCGACTCCGAAAGCGCTACTCGCACAGGCTCGCCACGCCCTGCGCACGACCGTGGTCGACCGGTCCGAAAGCGGGGCGGGGACTCAGATCGGTGCCGCGATCACCGACGCGCTGCCGCACATGGCCGCTTACTGCTGGGACTGCGATATCGACACCCTCGTTAGTGGGACCGCCGCGCCGCAAGCACATCGGGACACCGGACCTGATCCGTAGCGGCGAGGGAACCGATTCCTGTTGGCCGACATCCATATCCATTGTGAGGAGCCCATGCGCCCAGGTATCGGCGGTCAGCGCTGCGGTGGACCAGATACCGGCCGCGTCAACTCGCCCGTGACCCGCCCGCCGGGCCGCAGACACGAGGACCGCCGCCCCAAATCCACATGCCCCCAACCCTGGTCGGACCCGACGCCGACCTGCCCGTACACATCGTGAAGGAGATCCGTTGATGATAACAATCAGCCCTGACCGCCTGACCCGTCCCGCCGCGTTGCGCATCTTCGAGTTCGGCGACCATCGCATCACCTATCTACCCGACGGTTTCGCGACCCTCGACCCCCGCGCCTGGCTACCCGAATCCACCGAAGGATTGTGGCGCGACCACCTCGCACTGCTCAACACCGAAGGTAATCTCACCGCCAGCATCGGCGGCTTGCTCGTCGAGCACGGAGACCAGAGCTTGCTCATCGATACCGGATTCGGACCGTCGCAGATCCCGACACCGTTCGGGTGGATGGTTGGTGGACAACTCTTGGAAAGCCTTGCCGCCGTGGGCAAAACACCCGCCGACATCGACCTGATCGCGCTCACCCACCTACACCTCGACCACATCGGCTGGCTGTGGCAAACCACACCCACCACCAGTCCATTCGCTGACACACCGGTCCTGGTCGGAGACACCGAATGGGACAAACGCGACCTCGCCCTCGTCGACGGAATCAGCCCACAGATGCTCGACGCATTCGCCGACCACGTCAACCCGATCGCCGATGGCGAGCCCATCTTCCCCGGCGTGCGCGCCATCGCCACACCCGGGCACAGCCTCGGACACACCGGGTTCGTGATCAGCTCACGCGGACACCGTCTCATCGCATTCGGGGACGCCATGCAAACCCCGATCCAGGTCAGCCATCCGCACCTGACCGCAGCATCCGATGACGACCCCGCCCAGTCGGTGAACACCGCTAAATGGCTCCTCGATGAACTCGCCGCGCCCTACACCCTGGGGTTCGGACTCCACTTCGCCGACGTGCAACTCGGATCCGTCACCGACATCGACGGCGTGAGCACCTGGCGACCGCAATGAAAACCCCTGCCGCTCAGCCATCCACGCCGCCACTCAACTGCTCGGCGATGTGCGGCAACCGATCACGGCAAAACACACCAGAACTACCACCGCGACAAGGAGAATCCCGTGCCCTCAGCATCCCCACAAACCACAGACCCCTACCAAGGACAGCGACAGCCGGTGCTGATCCGCCGCGCCCGAGGCCGCGCCGAAATGCTGAAGTTCCGGCACTGGCATGAGCTGGCCGGCAACACCGGCGCTCGCGCTGCCGCCCGACACCTCGCTGCCCTCAACGACGCCGGACTGCTCTCGGCCGCGTTGAACGGTGGGCCCCTGCCCGCAGAACACAGCGCCCTCGGGCGTGGTGGTGTCGCTGCCCTGGCAGCAGCACGAACGATGGCGCTGGTCGCGGTCGCAGACGGGCGCATCATCGGCGGACTGATCGCCGCACCGCCGATACCTCTGGCGCTTCAAGTAGCTGAGCAGGGTCCACACGCAGTCGTTCATGTTGCCTTGAACACCATCATGATTCGAGCCATCGCGGTGGTATCCCAACACCGCGGTTACGGAGTTGGCCGCGCTCTGCTACGCGAGGCCGTCGCGACCGCACGACGCGCCCGCGTCCCGATCATCTTCGGACAGTTCGACGCGGCCACGGTCGGTCTGGACGAGTTCTATCGACGTTGCGGAATGATAGTGACCAAGCCCGGCGCGGCCTTAGCCTTCAGTGACTACCTCGCGGCACCGGTAAGGCATGTCCCTGCGGCGGGCCACGCCCTGTTCTACCTACCCCTGGGGACAGCGGACCGGGTGCGCGAATCCTCTCGCCCCACGCGGTGACCAGGTGGCCGTGCACGGCTCTGGATCACCTCGCTCGATGGTGCGGCGGATGGGCCATACTTGTCGGCTGTGGCGATGCCGACGTTGCGAGAGATAGCCGAACAAGCCCAGAACGACGGACGCGAGACGCTGAGTCTGGGTGGGCCGCTCGTGCGCTATCGCAGCATCAACACCAGCGAATTCGACGCCTGCATGGACTGGTGTGCACAGCTGTGGATGCATGTGGATGAATACGACGACACCGCAGTGTGCGTGGGCTGTATCGACTTCCTCACCATCCGCCTCGGCCGCGAGCACGTCGGTGCCGACATCCTGGACTCCTACTGCCAAGGGGCCGTGGAATTTTCACCGCTGTTCGATCGGGAATGGCTCGACGAGCAGGTACAGCAGCAGTTCGAGGCGACACCGATCAACGATGTGTTGGTGGTGCTGACCGCGCAGCTCGCACCGCCGGTACGCGGTCACCAACTCGGGGCTTGGATGATCAGCCAGATCAGCGACCGGATGCTGTCTTCCCACGACGGATTGATCGTGTTATCCCCGATTTCCGACCAAACCGATGGAACATCTACTGTCGGGCGGCGCGCCAGGCAGAGGCTGGACCGATACTGGCGCACCAGTGGCCTCGTGCCCATCGACGCGCATCCGGAATTCCTCGGCCAAGCCACCGCATACAACGCCCTCGACAAAGCCCGCACCGCTCTCGCGCCCGTTGCTGCACAAGACATCACCGTCGCCGTCCAGGCGATACGCCGATACCACGCACCACTGGCGATCCACGACGACTGGGACTGACCAGCCACATACCTGAGCAATGACCGCAATCCCGAGTCGAGTCGCACGTCAGCCAGATCAGGCCGAACAGCGTCGGCGGCAACGGCGGGTCCGATCGCCCCGCGGGCGGTAGCCGGTGCGTGTATCCACCTGGTGCAACCCCCACGCCGGGTAGCTTTGCCGGGATGGGAAGCAAGGCTGACCGGCGAGTCGCCCGCGAGCGGGTCGCCGCGTATCACAAGGCGCGCCTGGGTGAGCTGATCGAGCAAGTCGGGCGAGCGGTGGACCGGTTACGGGCGGGGGAGCTGGACGTGTTCGAGGTCGATGAGGTGATCCACCGGTACCACCGTGCCGCCCAGCGGTTATGGGTTTTCTGCGGTCCCTCCGGCGCGCAGGTGGAATCGACTGCCGCCCTCATCGAGCGCATGGATGTCACCGGTGAAGCGATCGACTGGTGGCAGCGCGCGGGGAAACAGTCGGCTGATGGTTGATGAGTTGCTGCCCATATCGACCTGATCGAGATCCGCCAGCGGATCCACCGATGTCGAGAAAGGATGGCCGCAGCAGGGGATCCTCGCCCGCCTGTACGAGCATGTCGCCGGTCTGTCCTCGCGCGAACAGAACCACGCCATGCAACGCGCGCTTGCCGCGCCATGGAAAGCCGAGGCCGGACGCTTCCGCGGCGCGTGCCAGCCCCGCACCGCGCCCCCCGTCGGCATAGGCCAGCCTGGTATCGGCCTGCAGGCACAGGGTACGAGTCGGCGGCCCGACCGATGTTGGGAGCAGTCGCGTTGTAGGACGCGAGCTTTTGGTGCGCCGACCGGATGCTCTGGTGGGTAGATATCTGCTGATCCGGGCCTGACCGATTCGCACGCCCCCGGGGTAGCCGAAACGATGTAACCGGCATCACGTATTCGGCAATTTCTGGTGTGTTTGATTGGTGCACTGTAGGTTTCGGTGGCAGGCAGGGGCGGGAAGGGCCCGCTCTGAACCTTATGGGGGTTTGGTTATGTCCGGCAATTTCGACGTCCGTGGTTCCGATCTCGAGGATGAACGGATCATGGCGGAATATCTCGGTACTACCGAACGTGTCAGTGACGACGGGGACCTGGCGGAGGCGGGCATGATTTCCGAGGTGGACCTACGACTGTTGGGCTACCGCAAGGAAGACTTGGAGTCGCTTTTCGGTCCCCGCACCGAGATCACAGCAAGTGGTCGCCAAGTATGGAACCTCGACCACGTCCTGGCGGTCGAAACACAACAGCTGGCACCGTTTCGCGGGCGCATCATGCGGGAGCTGCGATACTGCCTCGATATCGAGACCGCCCTCGAGACACTCGAGCACCTGTTCGACAGACTGGGACGGGCCGCGATCGAACGGTAGAGACATTGAGGCAGGTTAGTGTCAAATCTGGTGTGGGCGAAGGGGGTACGACAGATGCAGCCCGTGGATCTGAACACCATTGATTGGAATCCTTCACGGTCGAGCCAGCCCGGCGAGCGTGGTGAACAGCAGGCGGTAGCCGCCGACCGTGACGAGAACCCCGCCCAGTAGCGGACCGAGGGTGTAGCCGAGTCCCTTCCATGCGCCGCAGCTGCCGAACGCCCGCCCATATCCGGCAGTCGGGGTCAGCCCGCGTCACCATCGCCCGGCGGCCGAGGAGAACGCCGCCGCAGCCGCGCCCTGCCCGAATCGGGCGACACAGACGAGACCGGGTTCCGGCGAGGACGAACGCCGCCGAGGCTGCGGTGAAGGCAAGCGGGCCGCGGTCACGTTCGGGTTTGCCGAGGTAACGAAAATGAGGTGGAGCGGCTGCCGGTAGTTTGTTGTGGGCTTATTCGCCCAGGACGAAGAACGATGCCTGTACCCGCAGGATGTGACCAGGTCGTCGCTGCTCGTACTGTTCGAGGATCTCGGTGTACTTCTTGCGTTTGAACAGCGACACGATGGCCGGGTCTTCATCGAGACCACATTCGAGGGCCAGTTGCGCGCCATCGTGCAGAGCGGTGTCTGCGTCGGGGTACCCCCACACGTCAAGGCGTCCACCACCGCTGTATCCCTTGTGGGCGAGAGTCCACACAGCTGGCCTGACCTCGATCTCGACCGAGCCGCTGGGATGATATGTCTCCGAGGCGATCTCGTCGCGGATGAAAGCTGCGGCCTTCGTGCGGCTGCCGCGTCGACGGCGGATGACCGGCTGACTGCCCTCGACAGGGAGCGTCGGCTGCAACTCCGGGTCGGTGCGATCGGTCACCTGGAGCACCCTATCGGCCAAGGTCGCTGGTTCGAAGCGATCAGGGATATTCGTGCGGAAGCCAGGTCATCGGTTCGTGGCGCCGGATTGCGATGAACTGCCGGATCAATTCGATGTCGGTGCGCAGGTCGTGCCCAGTGCGCACCCGTCGCCGCGGAGGAACTCGCGTGCTCTCCGCCCGCGAGCACGACGTGTGCTGCCGTGACGCCGCGTGATCACGGCATGGGTGTCACTCACTACGACCACCATGGCGGTGCAGACGACGTCCGCGAACCCCAGGTAGCGCGAGCAGGCCGAGTGCCGGTTGGCGCATGTATCCACGGCGATCTCGGAGACCGGCCGCGCAGCGGCCCGGCGGAGCTACAGTGATGTGATGTGAGGTGAGGCGAGGGACCGCTGTCGGCGGCCGGATGCTCGTATGCAGTTCGAAGCGTTGAATCGAAGAGGGGGAATCGTGAACTATCCGGTTTGGCTGAACCGCGCCCGTGCCGCGCTGACTGCGGCAACCGAGGGATCCGACTCTGTTGGCCTCGAGGTCGCGAAACTGCTCAGCGATGAGGAAGTCGGTAGCGACGGACTCACATTGGCGGTGCTGTGGTGGGTCGACCGCCTAATTGAAGGGAGTGACCCCGCGACCGTAACAGCGCCGACACCTGTCCCCGACATTTGGCCAGTGGACATGGATTTGTCGCAGCGCTGGGCGCTGCAGATGGTCGCCGCCCGGATCAACGACGACCCGGATGAGGGGCAACGCCTGATGGTCGAGGCATCCCGCGACTTCGATTACCTGACCGAATGCGTTGGAACACTGGTCATGCTAGCTGGCCTGAGTCTTACCGGCCGTCTCTGACCGACTCGACGGTCTGATATCTGACTGCCATTCATTCGGCAGCAGGGGGTTGGCCACCGCCCCCTCCGACGGTGGCTGACGCATCAGGGATTCGGCAGAATCTGGTCAACTGAACTGAGCGCACTGAGTTCGTTCCGAGACGACTGCGCAGGTCCCGGCTTCCTCAGACATTGTGAGTCATTCCGTTCCTGGCATTGCTGACACTGAGATTTCGGCTGGGAGATCTTGTTCTCATGCCCACCCGAAGGCCACTCCGCAGCGCGACCTCACTGTTGAGCGTCATCGGGGATGCCGATCACGGTGGCCCGAGCCGTCGTTGAGTTTGCCGATGGGGTGGTCGGCGCCATTGGGGGATTGATCTGGATCGTCTGCACCGTCATGGTATCGAGCATTGTTGGTGCACGGCACCCCGGCGGTGAGTCTTGGCGGGCCCTGGCCTGGGGTGCCGTGCGTAGTGCGAGAGGCACTGATGGTCACGGTAGAGGTCGATCCGGTTCGCGTCGAGACCCGTCTGGTGGCGGGTGAAATCTGTTGCCCGGCTTGCGATACCGGGGTGCTGGCACGGTGGGGTTGGGCCCGGTCGCGGCGGGTCGCGCCGACCGGTGAGCCGGTGAGGCCGCGGCGGGCGCGCTGTCGTGGGTGCGGGGTGACGCATGTGTTGTTGCCGGTGACATTGTTGCTGCGCAGGGCGTATGCGGCGCAGGTGATTTGGGCCGCGCTGCAACATCGCGCGGCGGGCCTGGGGCACCGTCGTGTTGCTACTCGGCTCGGGGCGGTGGCCACCACGGTGCGGGGCTGGCTGCGCCGGGCGGGTGGCCGGCTGGAGGTGGTGCGGGCGGAGTTCGTGAGGTTGGCCGTGACGGCCGGGGTGGATGTGACGGTGCCGAAGACGGCTGGATCGGGGTGGAAGGACATGCTGGCCGCGGTCGAGTGGGCGGCCGCGGTGGTCGGTGACCGGTTCGCCGAGCTCGGCATGGTGACGCCGGCCGAGCTGGTGGTGGCCGCCTCGGGCGGTCGGCTTCTCGCGCCGGACTGTCCTGCTGAGAGTGAGCAGGGGTGTCCCAACACGAGTTGCCCCTGATGTCGTGATCGCAAACGGGTGATCCTCACCGATGTTGTTGCCCGGCAAATGTTCTGGCGTCGGGCGTGGTGAGTCAGTGAGGAGGACATCGGCATTGAGTGCCGTTGATCAGGAAGAGGCCCGTCGCCGTGAGCGGGCGCAGGCGATCGCGTTGTTCCGGTATCAGTTGATCTGCCCAGCCCTGGACCAGGGGCGGGGGCCGAAGGCACGGGGAAAGATCGTGCGCGACATCGCTTCTCGCTCCCATACCGATCCGTTCGGCAACCGGGTCGCCTATTCGCGTGACACCCTGGATCGCTGGATCCGCCGCTGGCGTCGCGGCGGGTTCGAGGAGCTGGTGCCCTCGATTCGGGAGTCCAGCACCCGTATCGACGCCGCGACATTGGAGATGGCGGCGGCGTTGAAGCGGGAGAACCCGGCCCGCACCGTCGCTCAGGTGCAGCGCATCCTGCGCACCTCGACCGGGTGGGCGCCCTCGGAATCGACACTGTTGCGGCACTTTCACCGCCTCGACCTCCTCGGCCCGGCCGCCGGTGGGCCCTCGGTGGTGTTCGGCCGGTTCGAGGCCGACCGACCCAACGAGCTCTGGGTTGGTGACGCCCTGCACGGACCGAAAGTGGGTGGCCGCAAGACCTATTTGTTCGCTTTTCTGGACGATCACAGCAGGTTGTTGCCGGGGTATCGGTTCGGGTTCGCCGAGGACACCGTTCGTTTGGCGGCGGCGCTGGAGCCGGCCCTGGCCAGCCGAGGAGTTCCCGAGTCGGTCTATGTCGACAACGGGTCGGCGTTCGTCGATGCCTGGTTGCTTCGAGCTTGCGCGAAACTCGGTGTCCGCCTGGTCCATTCGACTCCCCGCCGCCCGCAAGGCCGCGGGAAAATCGAGAGACTGTTTCGCACCGTCCGCGACCAGTTCTTGGTCGAGGTCCCCGACACCACCGCCGAGGACATCGCCGAGTCCGGTATGGACTACCGGTCCGCGTTGCTGGAGCTCAACGGCCTGTTCGCGGCCTGGGTCGAAATCGAATACCACCGCCGGGTTCACAGCGAGACCGGGCAGACACCGCTGGCCCGTTGGGACATCGGATGGGACAGGCGCAACCGATCGCCGGCCATCCCGACCGCGCCGGATTTGACCGAGGCGTTTCTCTGGGGCGAGCAGCGGATGGTCACCAAGTCCGGCACCGTTTCGCTGCATTCCAACACCTATGCCGTCGACCCGGCCCTGGCGGGGCGCCGCGTCGAGTTGGTGTTCTCCCCGTTCGATATGGAAACCATCGACGTCCGCTACCGCGACCGCAGTTACGGAAATGCGTTGCCTCACACCATCACCCGCCACACACACCCGAAAGCACGGCCCGAGATCCCTGAACAACCACGCCCCGCGACCGGCATCGACTACCTGAAACTCACTGCCGATGCGCACCATGAGCAGTTGCGCCGGGATCAGCGCATCGGCTACGACGCCCTCTACCGGGCCGACACTCTCGACACCCAAGTCGGCGGAACTGAGGCTGAGCAGTGAGTATTCAACGTCTGCAATCACATTACGGGTTCACCCGAATGCCCTTCGGCCGCGACCTCGCGACGGGCATGCTGCACCGCCACCCCGGTCACGGCGAGGCCGTCGCCCGCATCACCTGGTGCGTCGACCAACGCGCGATCGGTGTCATCACCGGCGAGGTCGGCGCCGGCAAAACCGTCGCCGTCCGCGCTGCTACCGCCAGCCTGGACTCCTCCCGCCACATCGTGATCTATCTGCCCAACCCGTCGATCGGGGTCCGCGGCATGCTGCATCACATCGTCGCCTCCCTCGGGCATCAGCCCGCCTACCACACCGCGATGCTGGCCCCGCAGGCCGCCGACGCCCTCGCCGGCGAAGCAGCAGAAAGAGGGAGACTGCCCGTGGTCGCCATCGACGAAGCACATCTGCTGGACAACCATCAGCTCGAAGCGATCCGGATGCTCACCAACCACGACATGGACTCCACCAGCCCCTTCGCAGCACTGCTCATCGGCCAGCCCACCCTGCGCCAACGCCTCCGCCTCGGCGTCCTGGCGGCGCTGGACCAGCGAATCTCGGTGCGCTACACCCTCACTGGCATGCAGCCCGAGGACACCGCCGACTACATCCGCCACCACTGCCGCCTCGCCGGCCGCCAGGACACCCTGTTCTCAGACGACGCAATCGGCTTGATCCACAACGCTTCTCGCGGTCACCCACGCGCGGTCAACAACCTCGCCGTCCACGCTCTCACCGCGGCCTTCGCCGCGGGCAACGCCATCGTCGACGAGAAATCCGCCCGCATCGCCATCACCGAAACCGGCAACGACTGACCAACATCGGCATCGGCGCCACCACCAGGTCGACGGCCTACACCGTCACCACACCGACCACGGCCTCGCTCACCCTTCCGAGCGAGGCCGTTCCCATCTCCGCGTCATCGGCACCGCCGATGACGCCAACATCCGCAAACTCAGCGACGGCCAACACCTCACCCAGCCGTCGAAGCGAACATTAATCATCTTGTCCGGCAACCCATCTGGAGACTTCGAGACCAGGGCTTTCCGCGACCTGGCGAGGAAGTCGATCATGCTGACGTAGGCAACGTCCGTGTCGCTGCGCGGACCGAACGTGGCAAATCTGGTTCCCCTATGGCACCTACGGTCCCGCTGGGGTATCCAGGACCCGTCCGGCCTCGTAGATCATCCCGTACAGGTCACGAGCTGCCTGCTCGGCGGCTGCCCCGCTGAAGCCGTACGGTCCCATCGACAGGGTGTCGGCCTCACGATCGAACGCAAATAACCAATAGTCCCTGGCAATCTCCCGCAACTCTTTGGCCCTCGCCCGCTTTGCCTGAGGACCACGGCCAGTGCCGCGTGACCAGTTCTCGAAGTGCATCAGCCCGTCGCGCATGTCCTTGACACCCGGCAGCGCATCCTTGAACCGCTGGATTGCGCCAGCCATGCCCGTAACCACCCGCGCGGCGCCGCACTCCGCGGCCACGTCTTCCATCAGCGTCGCTGCGGTAATCAACTGACGAAGGGCAAACACCAGCTGCCGCGCGTCGATCTGGTGGGAGCTGACCCGCACCCGGCGATCCGGATCGTCTCGAAGACGGCGAATTTCGAGCATGATGGTGCTCTGCCACCAATACGCTTCCGATACCGCGATGGCCACAGGTGAATCCGCTGGCGACCAGTTTTCTGTCGTGGTCGTATTCGACATGACCGCATCGTTGTCGATGCTGAAGCCAACGTCAACCGAATTCGTTGCACTAGGCGACATCGTTGCGGGTTTCACAACGTCAAAACCGCTGTCACGGCTGTATCGGGCGCGCCGCGGTTCACCACTGGGAGGGGCGTATCCGTTCGCCATTCGGCCGGTCGGCGCACCGTCCCCACAGCTGCTAGAGCGGAACCACCTTCACCGTCTCCGATCCTCAGAGTCCGCGAAATCGAGCAAGATCCAATGGCGAAGTCACCCGATCCCAGGGCTCCCCAGCAACCTTGACCAGCACTCGGTCCGCCACTCAAAATTCCTCGCCGCAGGTCAGGACAAAACACGAAGGACGACGGAGTATCGACTTCCTGGAAGAAATGCACTGCGTGAAATTATTCCGTATCTCTGAGGGTGTATACCAGTTCCGGCATAGAACTGCAGCGTCACCTGGTAGGCAAGGAGATTTGATAGTCAGCCCGACGTGCGCATTGGCGGAAGGCGTCCAGGGACGGGAGATCAATGCCCAAGACCAATCAAGCCCCGGACCATCAGGGCCGGGGCTCAATCGGGGGTATCGGTTTGCTTCGCTGGTCGCTCAGCTCATTACCGCCATCACTCTATCGAGCCGTCCCCTCGTCAGGTCACCGAGGTCTGCCCATGCCGTCCGATCATCCCCTGTACCCGCCCAATCTCCGGATATACCAACCAATCCCACCCACCTGGTTCAGCGCCCAGCCATGCAGCAAGGTGCTGCCGGAAGAATTGTGACCGTGCCTGCCGTGAGTTGCCGATGTAGTCGCACCCGTCGATGCTCATCGCGAGGTACGACCGCTCCTCGCGCTGAACGCTGTCGACGGCCGCGCCCAACCAGTCGTCACAAGAGTGCAGTGCGACGTCCTCGGCCACAGATCTAACGAACGACTCTGGTTGGGCATCGGTGGAGATGAGGTGGATGTGGGCGTGGTCGTAGCAGGCGCCGCCTTTGTCTCGGAAGTCGTAGCTGCCGTGCTCGAACAGCACTACATTGCCTCCAAGCCGACCGGTCCAGCGCTCGGTCAGCTGTTGGAGGTCAGTTCGCTCCTCGCCATTGAACCAGCCTGCCGATAGCGTGTGCCGCTTGCTGACGATCAGCACGTATTCGGGCACCAGTGCGCCGATGCAGGGAAATACGACGAAATGCGCTGTCTCATCGAGGATGTAGTCGCGGCTGCCTTCCTGGGAGATGCCAAGGTCGTAGAACAGATTGGAGCTGGTCCCGCCGCTCACCTCGCAGCAGAAGGTGCAGATATCCGCCAGTGCGCTCACTGGTTACTCCTATGAAAGAAGGTCAGAACAGGCTGGTCTGAGCCGAACTTGGTTTGTTTTCGATGGTGTCGTCCAGTTCGACCAGGTGGCCGACGAACTTGGAGTCGTTGACTACCACCAGTTCTGGCGATCCGTCGCCGTCATGGCACAGGATGGTGTGCCCAAGGGCGTCGACACCGTCGATGACATACTCGCCGGCGCCGCCGAATGATGGCGCAGCCTCTAGGAATCGGCCGTAATCCAGCAACTTATTGTAGAACCACTCACCACCAGTCCAGGTGTCGTACAGGATCTTGGTGTCGGGAGGCAGGCTTTCGATGGCCTTGGCTGCTGCGGTAGCGAGTGAGCCTTCGAGGGTTGACCATCTATCCGGCGTGCCGGTGAGGGCGTTCGTTTTGGCGCTGCTGGTCATCGCCTGCTTGAATCCGGCTGCGGACACGATCCGTTCGAGGTGGCGGACATGGAGGCCATCCGGCGAGCTGGCAACGACCCGCGCGAGGATGGCCCCCTGTTCATGCAGACGAGAGTTTTTCCGGGACAGCGCTGCGGTTCCCACCTTGCACTGCCCAGTTCCGAAACAGGCGATGTAGAGCAGGTGCGGTTGGGTGATGTAATCCCGAATTTGCGCGGGCAATCCGTCGATGGAGCCCTGGTGTTGGTGGACGGTTGAGAAGCCTTCGAGAAAGCGACAGCGGTCGCATTGCTTGCTGGTCTTCGCCATGGCCCGCTCTGCGCATGGCTGCCTGGTGCCGATCCTATTGGCGAAGGTGAAATAGCCTAAGCAGTAGCGACTTTCATCGGTTACTCGAAATGCCAGTCGCTTGTTTTGACCCGGCCAGTATTCAATTGTGCCGTCGGGTGAAATGGCTTCATGGAACCATTGGCCATCTTCACGCCAGCTCAAGCCGCAATACAAAAATGGTCCCCTCAGCATGTTTGAATTATACCCCTTCGTATCATTTGTTCAGCTTCCATAACTAGCGATTTCCGTTGTGATGCAACGTGTTTCGAGCGCTCGTCGTACAGTCCCTGGTCGAAGTCCTTGACGAGGTTATCCGTCACGAGATGCAGGTAGTCGAACGACGCGCCCGCTTTGACGGCGGCCCGTGCTATGTGTCCAATTTCCGGATCGACCACTTGGCACGACTGCGATGCTTCGCCTGCCCACTCCCGGGTCTCATCGATCACCGAGGGCACTGTCACGTGAAAAATTTCCCGAAGCATCCGCCCTGTCGGCCGCACGTACTGCAGTCGGCCTCGCCAGGTAAACGGCACGCCATCGACTACCGAGCTCTGTCCGGTCGCCAGCCACTGATTCGGGGCCAGGCTGGGATCGAGCGATCCCAACTTGCCGACGTATAGCACCCATGAGGTGAGGCCACGGCGAAGGATGGCGGCTGTCAGACTGCCCGCTAGATCGCCCCAGTAACTGAATTCGCAGCCGAGCAACAGTACTGATGCCCCCGCAACGTCGATGCGCTTCCATCCGAAGCCGTGGCAGCGGTTCCAGGGCACACCCTCAGCCTCGAGGCCGAACAGCTGCTGGACATAGCCGAAGACGACCACATCGGCATTCGGCAGTGAATGTGGTAGCCAGCGGTCGATGAACCAATCCATCTCGTAGCGCTTGGGTTTGGTCAGGAGCACCGGCCGCTGCTCACCCCTGATAAGGCCCGCGGTGGCTATCAGCTTCGCGTAGTGCCAGGTGTAGTCGCGGCCGGGCGAGGCGACGCAGTGGAGGAACCCATCGAGGCGGATGAACTCCGGTCGGCGCCAATTGAACAGCTTCGCATCCAGCGGCTTGGCATTGAGCAGCAATGCCAGCGACGGCGAGCCGTACACCTTGATGGCCTGCACGTCGCTCAGATCCAACTCCGGCACCTTCGGTAGGACGTAGCGATGCAACTGCTCACCCATGGTGTGATCCGCGGGCGGCGTCGGAGGAACAAGTCGCGTGACCATCAGCTGACCTCGGTAAGTCGCAGGAAGGAGGCAGCGTCCGGCGTCTCGCCAGCTGGCGTGTAGCGGACGTCGGTCAGTTCGTCGTCGATGTCCTCGGCGACCTCCCGAATCTGCACCCAGGTGGCCTGCTGGTAGGTATCGAAGTTTGTTGCACCGCCCGATTGGAACGCGCCGAATTCCGAGGGCTTCAGCTGCCTTGTTGGTGCGTCTCCGGCGACGGTCCCCGGAGGCAGCAGTACGGTTCGGTCGGGCCACGGCAACTCGCGGAAAACTCGGTCAGCCGCATCGCGGATGGCTGGTGATTGATGCATCCGAAATCGTGCCCAGTGCTTGATCGCCCAGCCATCGGTGATGACGAATGACGCCACTCGGCCAGCCGGAATGACGACGGTTTCGTAGTACAGCCAGAACCAGCTGCCGAGGCTGTGCAGCCAGTAGCGGGTGCCGTATTCCCAGACGGCCTCTTTGGCGTCGTAGTCCCAGACCAGTTCGCGTAGGGCGGTGAGCCGCTGACTGACGAACAGCGAATTGTCCAGTGCCTGTTCCGGTTTGTCGTCCCGCACCAGGATCCGGGTCTGCTTGAGGTCGATCGCTTGGAGTTGACGGGCGAGAGTGGTTTTGCCGGAGCCGTCCACACCGTCGATAGAGATCCAGTACATCACCATCGCCTTACGTCAAAACCCTGCTGCCGCAGGGTGATTGCCATGTGGGACAGCAGACCGGAGCGGACATACACCGTCGTGACGCCTGCTGTCTGCAACTTGGTCGCGAAGGTCAATAACTCCCCGTAGCGCTCCCGGCCGATGCCGACTGCCAGGCGGACAGCTTTCGTTTGGGGCGGTCCCTGCTGAATGGAGGTGATCAAGGGGAGGTGTGTGAGCGCCGACGGTTGAACGTCGGTCGGAATCGACAGCCCCTTGGTGTGGATGTTCTGCGGCGATAGGCCATATCGGCGGGCGTAGTGCAGTTTGATGCCTACGGCATCGGTGCCGACCGCCTTCCGCAACTGCTGCAGTTCGCCGGCGTTTTCGCCGACCCAGCACATAACTTCGCTCAGCTGCCAGTCTTCGATGTGAGCCTGCTGCGTCATGTAGCCGGTCGAGATCGTCCAGTACTTGGCGGGTTGGGCCGCCACTGGCCCGCGCAGCCGGACGCCGACTTCTTCTGCGGGCGTCAGTATCATGGTGGTGGGTTCGGCCTGGTTGTCCAATTCCCATATGCCTGGGATCATCTCGGTGACGTAGGTGCGTTCGGTCACCGCTAGTTCCACGGAGAAGAGCAGATCGTCATAGGGCTGCACTACCACCGTGCTGACGCCATCCTCACAGGCCTCACGTAACCATTGCTCGGCGTCGCCCAGGTCGCAGCCGACGATCCGCGGCAGATTCTGGTTTTCGTCACCACCGCAGACCCGGAGCGTTAGCCGTGAGGTATTCGGCAGCTGAGTGCGGATAGCCTCCATCGGATCGTTGTCACGCAGGCGAAGCAAGAAGGCGGGCAACCCATCGAGGTGGAAGCGCTGAAACAGTTCGACGGCTTGGGCTTTGGTAATGGTCACGCCTGGTCCTCGCTCGTCAGAGGGGCTGTTACCGGCCGCGCCTGGACTACGAAGACGCTGCGGCCGTCGAACATCCACTCCATATCCACCGGCGTCCGCATGATGGCGTGGATACGGGTGGCAAGGTCTTCGATCTGGACCGCGAAGCGCTGGTATTGCACCCTATCGTGGTCGATGAACTCCCATTCGCGAATGCCATCCCGGCAAACCAGCCGTAGTTGGGGCACCTCCCCGCCCGTGGTCGCGAGTGGTGTGTCGTAGCAGCCTTCCACGACAAGGGATTCCGGCGTCTTGAAGGCGACGCCACCCAGTACACAGGGAATTTGCTCTTGCAGGATGCAGCAGCGCCCACCGTCGTAGCGGATCAGATCTGGTTCAATCTCCTGTTCGATGACCCGGATCAGGTGTTCGGCTGACGGTGGGAGGTCCGTTAGTGACACGGTTTGGCCCGCCCGTGCGTCATCGACTCGGTCCTCAGCTTGGGTCGACGAACGCAGCACGACCCGATCGGAGGTTAGCGCTGACAGCCAATGACCAAGGATGCTGCCTCGCCACAGACCGGTCACGGCTCCCGGCTGGAGACACAGTGCCGGTGGCACGGGCAGTCCTGCGGTGGCCAACCGGCTGAGCTGGGCCACCTTGTGGCCCCAAAGGTTCGGCGCCAGAGGCGCATTGGCAATATCAACGATCACGGAGTTGCTCCTTCGCTTTTGGGGCAGTTCTGGTCATGAGGCCGATCAGGGCGTTTAGATCGGTGAAGCCGAAGACGCGAGCGACAATTTCGATGTCACGCATCGTCAGTTCGTTTGGTCGTGCTGTCAGCGGTTCGGCGGCAATGCGACGGGTGTGGGTGGAACGGGTCATGGCCACCGCCAGAGACGTGCGCAGGGCAAAGGCGGCAGGTCATCGTGTGGATCGTCGTTAAGGAAGGCCGTGGCGCCGACTGAAGGCGCGGCCAAGACGAACCGTTGGGCAGCGTCGCAGTCGGCCCGGTAGTCGAGGGGCGGAAAACCGTCGAACAGCACGCGGAGGTGGCACTCAGACATGACCAAACCTCCTGGGAGGTAGAGGGATTGACGATTGCGGTCTGGTGAGCGTCGAGGGCACCGGGACGACGAACCAGGTGGCCTTGCCGATGCCCAGCCTTGTTCGATCCCACCGGACGGCCGGATAGAACGTGGCGATGGACGGGGTTGGGATGTCTACATCGGTCGGGTCCTCAACCGCGAAACCGACGACGCCACCGCGCTGCCACAGGACGCAGCGAATAAGTGGAATGTCGTCGCCAGGCTCAGGTCGGTCCGGCTTGGGGGAGCCGATAGTGCGCACCACACTGGCAACGAGATCGGTTGTCAGCGTTTCCATTACCGAGGAGATATGAGACAACCCCCAGTGGGACAGCCTGATCAGCACCAGGTTGCACGCACACCGAACAGCGGTCGGTTGCGCGATCAGCAGCAATTCCGTCTCCATGTGGGCCACTCCTGGGCAGATTGGCAAGGGCACCTGGTATTCAGCGAAAGTGGGGAGGTCGGCCACCCCGGAAGTGTCACGTGCCGATTCGAGGGTGGGCTCTACGGACGAACGTCGGTAGGCCCACCACTGACCCCCGTTCAGAAGCGCGCTAAACGGGGGGTTTCGGGGCGGTAAAAGGGGGGTCTACCGGGGGTTTATCGTCACGAAACCCCCGCCGCGCGTACCCTTCCCACTAATCCGTACCCACGGCACCGCAAGGGGAGGCTGCGATGACCAAACAGCTGGTGCCCAACATGAAGCTGCAAGGCCTCATGAGTGAGGCGAATATGACGCAGCAGCGTCTGGCGGATCTGCTGAACGCCCGCGTCGAACAACTTGGCGGCAAACCCGGCCGCTATACCGATGAAACGATTCGCCGCTACTTACGCGGCGAACGAACCTGGCCGAATCCTCGCTACCGCGAGGCTTTTCGCCATGTCTTCAAGGTCGGATCCGACCACGACGTTGGATTCTACGACCAGCGCTCACCACTGGCGCTGGTTGCTGATCTACCAGAGGAGGAACCTGTGCGCCGTTCAGACTTTTTCCGTGTGGCACTAGGCACGGCGACAGCGTTTGCTGCGTCCACGCCACTGCGGGAACTGGCGGCGGTGACGCAACCAACTCCTGTTCCTTCCTTGGTGGGCAGGACCGAGATCCAGCAGGTACTTAACACGGCTCAGGTGTTTTCATCATGGGATAACACCTACGGCGGCGGATTGGTTCGTGAAGCCGTTGCCGCCCAATTGGCCTATGCCGTGGAGTTATTGAATGCCCGATGCTCGGCCAGCAACCGCGCGGATTTGTATACCGCGGTCGGATTCCTTGGGCATACCTCAGCCTGGATGGCGTTCGATGCCTTCGCACACGACGATGCCCGGCGCATGATGCGTCTCGCTCTCACCTGCGCCGAACAAGCAGGCGATCCGCACCTGAGGGCCGAAGTGCTGACACGAATGGCCCGTCAGGCGATCTGGTGCGGTGATCCCGATACGGGCCTGACATTCGCCGAACTGGCGCTGGTCCGAGCTGACATGCTGACGGCGACCGAGCGCGCCAACATCCATACAGTTCGGGCACGCGCACTGGCTACGTTGCAACGTGTCGATGATGCCGTACGAGCCGTTGGCGAAGCCGACGACGAATTCAGTAATAGCCGACCGGAGAACGATCCGATCTGGATGGGCTACTACGACGCGGCCCAGCACGGCGGCGATACCGGACATGCCTTGTACGATCTGGCGATTCACGGCAGGTTCGTCTCCGAGGCCCGGCGCCGTCTTCAGACAGCGGTCGACGGCCATGGCGACAACTACGTCCGATCCCGCGCCTTCGCCAGTCTGAAGCTGGCGTCCCTAGTGATGGCAACCGGCGAACCAGAAGAGGCCGCCGTGATCGGGCAGGCGGCGGTCGACGACGTCTGCCACGTTCGTTCGCAACGGGCAGGGTGGTATCTGCGTGAACTGAACACTCTCGCCGGCCCGCACCGTAGGTTGGATGGTGTGGCCGATCTGCGGCAGCGTCTTGGTGGTATAGCTGCTGTATGAGCCGCGAAGCAGCTACCCGCCTGATCCTCGAATCTGCCTGCGCGGCCGTTGGTTATTCCGCTGCTAGAGCGGAAGTGATCAGCATGAACGAGAACGCCGTGTACCGGCTGCCTGGTGGCGTGGTCGCGCGAATCTCTCGCCCGGGGCAGTTGGAAACGGCCCGCCGTGAGGTAGTGGTATCGCGCTGGTTAGAGGATTCCGGCATCCGTGCTGTTCGCGTGATTCGGGAACTTCCCCAGCCGATCGAGGTTGAGGGACAACCGGTTGTCTTCTGGCACGAACTGCCGCCACATGAAATCAGCCGGCCAGCCCAAGTTGGGCGCATGCTGCGGCAATTGCACGACCTGCCGGCACCGACAGATATCGGCCTTGGTCGGGTGCAGCCGTTTGTTCGGCTTGATCAGCGGATCGAGGCAGCTCCCAGCCTGACCGACGACGACAGGGTCTGGATGCACGAGCACCTGGCCTCACTGGAACAGCGTTGGGCGAATCTGCCAAATGGCTTGCCGTGGTGCGCAATCCACGGTGACGCCCACGAGGGAAATATTGTGACAGCTGATGACGGTAGAGCAATCCTGCTGGACCTGGAACGGTTCTGTATCGGCCCGCCCGAGTGGGACACAGTGCAGACGGCCGTCAACTGGGCGAGCTGTGGATGGATCAGCGAGGGCGAGTACAAGGAATTCGTAACCGCCTACGGCCACGACATCATGGAGTGGGACGGGTTCGAACTGCTGCGCGATGTGCGCGAGTTCCGGATGACCAGCTGGCTGGCGCAACTGGCGGCCGAGAATGCCAGCCTGCATGAGCAGGCGGCTTACCGGGTGGCGTGCCTCCGCGGGAAGGAGGGGGAACGTCCTTGGTCGGGATGGAAGGCGAAGTATTAGCCTTAGAAGTATTAGCTATATCGGATTGAGATCCGACATCGTCCGATCGCCTGGCCGCCCGCCAGCATCGACTCCTGTCGTATGAAACTGACGGAGATGCTTGACATTCGGATGCGTTAGCCATCGGGAGACAAGAGTTTCGAGGTTTGCGAACCGTGCCCGGGTATGGTCACGCGAAGTATCCGATCGCGAGGCCGATGCCCGCAGCCGAACGAGCCCGACATCGGGAAGGCTCGCCCGATATCTGACTTCTCGCCGAAGGCCGAATGGGGTGATCGGGTTCGGCGGGCGGTTGGATTGCCGGTCGCGGCGATCATCGAAATAGCCACGGCCGCCAGCCGAGTCAGTATGCGATGAACAGGATCTCGTCGCGCGTGTAGTCGTGGTCGGGGTGCTTCTCGGCCAAGTGGGCACGGGTCTTTTCGACGAGGTCGTTCTCGTCGGTGCCCCGGATGTATTCACCACACGGGCAGGTGAGACGGGTCTTCATGATCATCATCCTCCTCGGCGAGGCAAGGCATCCCTGGCCAGACCGGTTGTCGCGAATATTGTGGCTATCCCTCTCGGACCGAGTCCGTCGGCGATGGAGAGTTCTAACCGGGTTCCAGGTGTGGCCGGTTCAGGTAGGAGACACTGGTGATTTGCTGAGCTACCTGCCACAGGCGGGCACCCGTGGGGGGCCAGTGCTCGGCGGGATAGGGTTACCGGCACTGCGGGACTGACCAGGTCCCACCGTCCGCCCCGACCGAAGAAGTCGGTTCCGGTTGCGGCGGTGTCGAGGTCCGCACGGAGTATCGGTCGCGGTCCCTCCGCGGGGCTCTGGGTGAACCCGCGGGTCAGCCATGCCGGGGCGAGGCTGGTAGACGAGTTGGACCAGGCGATTCCGTATCCAAGATGGCATCGATGACCTTCATTGCCGAGTTGCAGCGCCGGTTGACCGCGTCCGGCTCATCAGCACATCAATGGCCGCGCACCCTGGCGGCGTTTGCACGAGCATCCTCCAACAATGCGCGTAGGCAACGGCCAGGTCGAATCGGCGCCGAAGGTCGAGATCATCGAAATCCAAACTGGCGGTGCGGCGGTGGTGGGTGATACTGCTGACGGTGACGATCCGCCCGGCGGGCGTGGCGGTGACAGCGTCGAGCAGGTGGGCGGTGAGGGCGAAATGCCCGAGGAAGTTCGTGCCGAAGTCCGTTTCGAAGCCGTCGACGGTGCGCGCATGCTCGGCGGCCATCACGTCGGCACTATTGATCAGCAGGTCGATGCGCGGCCACCGCTCACCCAAGCGATGCGCGCATTCCGCGACCGATGCGAGGCTGCTCGTATCCAATTCCGTGACAGCCACATCCGCGCCCGGCGTAGGGGCAAGGATGTGCGTGCGGCGTCGGCGGCACGCGCGGTTGCGGCAAGCTGGTACCACCGTGGCGTGTTCTGCGGCGAGCGCGTTGGCGACTTCGAGCCCGATGCCGGTATTGGAGCAGGTCACTACGGCGACGCGGCCGGACTGGTCAGCGGCCTCGGCCATCGACCAGCGTGAGGTTTGTGGGGAACTCATCGCGCACTTACTGCTCCGTGCCGGGATCGGGCGCCGCGTGTCATCGGTCGAGTTTCAGGTCGTGGCGGAAACGTTCCATATCGCGGATCTTCTCGGCGGTAGTCGCTGCGGCCCCGGAGTAGAACATCCACGGCATCGTAAGAATGTGGGTGATGCCGCCGCGCTCGGCCCGGGCGTAGTCCTCGACTGTTACTGCGTCGGTCAGGGGCGCCATGATCGTGTAGCCAGTCATGGACTGCCCGTCCGTTGTTCGGTGGTGGCGTATGCGCTCGACGGTTTTCACGGCGTCGCCGAGGGTGGTCAGGTCGCCGATCCAGCCGTCGTAACGCGCTGCCCGGCGCAGCGCGAGCTCGGACAGGCCGCCGACATAGACCGGGGGCGCGGGTGCGGCTGGGCTCATCGCCAGCTTCGGGGCCTGGTAGAACTCGCCCCTGAATTCTGTCCAGCCGGGCTGCCACAGCTGGCGCATCAGCTCGATCATTTCTTCGGTGCGCCTGCCGCGATGTTCGAACGGTTGACCCAGCAACTCGAATTCCTCTCTGCACCAGCCGGCTCCGATGCCTAGTTCGACACGGCCGTCGGCGAGCATTGCGGCTGTGCCAATGGCCTTGGCCGCAGAGTAGGGATTGCGGAGAGCGGGCACATACACTGTGGTCACGAAGCGCAGCCGAGTGGTGATCTGGGCCAAACTGCCGATCAGGACCCAGGGGTCGGGCCAGTCCGAGAACGGCTCCCAGCGCCGCTTGCCGTTGCTGGTGTAGGGATAAGGCGTTTCCAGGTCGGCCAGGTTCACTACGTGATCGGGCAACCCTAGGCCGTCGTAGCCCAGACTGTCTGCGGCGCGGGCAATCTGCAATATCTCGCGCGTTTCCAGGAAACCGGTGCTGATGTAGAACTGCATAGGGGTGGAGTCTCCGTGCGGCTGAGTATCGGATAGTGGGTAGGCGCAATAAGTCAGGAGTGCTGGACGGTCGGAAGCATCGCTACGGGTGTACCGGGGCCGCGAGGACGCCGGGTGCGGTAACCAACGGCAGGTCGAGCGTCGTGCGGATGCCGGGGGCGGCCGCGACCACCGCCGGTACGGCGTTCACGATGCGGCCTGCGGCCGCGACGATGGCGGCATGGTTGTGATCGCCCTTGTGGCTGGTCGGGCAGATGTCCACGGTGTAGGACGGTTCCCCGGTGATCTCAACCCGGTAGGAGCCGCCTGCCTGTGCGGGTTGCGGCCACTGTGGGCACAGGTCTTCGCGCAGGCGCGTGACGTGCTCGATGACGATGGCCGGGTGACCGTCGACCATGCCGCACAGCTCGAATCGCAGGGCAGCTACGCCGCCCTGAGGGATATGACCGGCGGCGATGTCGAACGCCTCGGTCGCCGGTATCCGCTCGTAGTGTTCGGTGATCGTGTCCACCGTGACACCTAGTCCGGCGGCGAGCTGATGGATTGCCGGCCCCCACGCGATGCTCAGAATGCCAGGTTGCAGCAGCATTGGGATCTCGGCGAGCGGCATGCCGAAGCCCATGACATCGAACAATACGGTCGCTCCGTCGTAGGTGGCATAGTCGGCGATTTCCATACACCGAACCTGCTTGAGGGTCTGGCAGGTTCCCCGTCAATGCCAAGGGCAGCAGGTCGTTGGCGAACCCGGGGTCCACACCAGTGATGAACAAGCTCGAATTACCCGCTTGCGCAGCCTTTTCCAGCGGATCTATGTGCTTCCGGGGTAGCATCTGCCAGGGGTACTGCAGCAGACCGGGCGCCGAGCCCACCACGTTCACCCCGGCTGCAACGAGCCGTCGGCAATCCTCGATCGCCTCTTGCACGCGGGTGTCGCCCATCGCGCAATACACGACGCAGTCGGGCCGGGTCGCCAGTAGCGCGTCGAGGTCGCCTACCGCGGCAATGCCGGTGGTGACGCCGAGTCCGGCGAGTTCTCCAGCGTCGCGTCCGACCTTGCCGGGCGTCGATACGCACACAGCGGTCAGCTGGTAGCGCGGGCTTTCGATGAGGCCTGTCAGCGCTAGGCGCCCGACGTTTCCCGTGCCGACTTGAGCGACGCGGATGGGCATGGATTCTCCTTGCGAAAAGTGGAGCGATGCCGGTCAACAAGCATGTTCCGAGTTCTGGTCATATTTCCGGACAGTAGTCTGGATTGGCTTCCAGTCGGTATGTTAGCGTGTCCGCCATGGGACGTGTAGACGGCAAGGTTGCACTTATCAGTGGCGGGGCGCGGGGGATGGGTGCCAAGCATGCGGAGCTGCTGGTGGCAGAGGGGGCCAAGGTCGTCATCGGCGACATCCTCGACGACGAGGGCAAGGTGCTCGCCGAATCACTTGGCGATGCAGCGCGTTACGCGCACCTCGACGTCAGTGAGCCGGAGCAGTGGGAGGCGGCGGTGAACGAGGCGCTGCAGGCGTTCGGCAAGCTCGACGTCCTGGTGAACAACGCCGGTATCGTCAACGGCGGCCCGCTCGGGAAGTTCGATCTGGGCAAATGGCGTCAGATCATCGATGTCAACCTGACCGGCACCTTCCTCGGGATGCGTGCGGTCGTGGCGCCGATGATCGCCGCGGGCGGCGGTTCGATCATCAACGTCTCCTCGATCGAAGGTCTGCGCGGCGCGCCTTGGGCGCATGGCTACGTGGCCTCGAAATGGGGCGTGCGAGGCCTGGCCAAGTCGGCCGCACTCGAGCTGGCGCCCCACAAGATTCGCGTCAACTCTCTGCATCCCGGCCTGATCCGGACACCCATGACCGAGAACATCCCCGACGACCTGGTGACCATTCCGTTGGGCAGGCCCGCCCAGCCTGACGAGGTCGCCACGTTCGTACTCTTTCTGGCCAGCGACGAATCCTCGTACGCCACCGGCTCGGAGTTCGTCGTGGACGGCGGACTGGTCGCCGCCGTGCCGCACAAGACCTCCTGAGTGTCCGCGCGGCCCCCGTGCTCCGGAGGCGACGGTCGGCTCCGTCCCTTCACCCGGCCACATCCGCGCCCGGATCCCCGTCTGGCCCCGTGTCGTTGCCCCTCGCTTGTCCTGGCCAGCGTCGCGGTAACGCGACCCAGGGACGGGCGGGCCTGAACCCGATCGACCTGCGAACATCCGCGAAATACGGAGCCACCAATGCCTTTCGCCGAACCATCCGCAACCGGCCGCTCGATCA
>NZ_BDBY01000123.1 GCF_001613225.1 Nocardia pseudovaccinii NBRC 100343 | reverse complement strand
CGCTATTCCGGATCCGGGGCCGCACGATGTGGTCGTGCTGGTGTTGGCATGCGGTGTGTGCCACACCGCCCTGACCTACCGTGAAGGCGGCGTCAACGACGCGTTTCCGTTCTTGCTCGGCGACAGTGGCCACACCGAAGGCCGCGCAGCGCGATTACGACGGCTGGGCCCGCTGGGTGGAGATGGGGGCTTACTGGCCATACACGACGTGTTCCCGGACTCGGCCGACGGCGGTCAGGGCCCGTACAACATCTATCGCCGCGCTCTGGATCCCGGTGAGTTCGAGGAACTCTCGGTGACCGGCTCGCTGAGGATCCTGCGGCGCACGGCCGTCTGCGAATAAGACGCCGCTGGTGGCCACCGATTTGCATCTCGCCGTCCGTTCCGATGGTTGGCTCAGCCGGGGAGGGCGTTGCGGAAGATCCCGTTGGCGGCGGTGGTGCGTGAGAGCGCGTTCGCGGCCAGGATGACCGCGCGGGTGGCATCTCGGCTCAGTGCTCGCCGTCGGTGAACACCATTTCGGTCCAGTGCGATCCGTCCGCGTCCCGTAGCTGCTGCATCTCGGTGAACAGCATTGCAGCGGTGGGGCTGTCACCGTCGGCGTGGTCACGCAGTGCATCAACCAGGCACCGCTGCGCTGGCGCCGAGTTCGGACGAGGATCACCGAGTAGTTCGGCCGGGGTCACGTCGCAGCCGAGGCTGTAAAAGATGCTCGAACAGCTGGGCAGCAAGCTTCGCCGGAGCTTCCGGATTCATTTGCGAGCCAGTGGCTCTCGCGGCGGGCGCGGTGGCCGCCCGTTCCCCCAGTGCCTGGCACACCTCGAACTCGTCGAGCGCAATGCGCAGAAGGATGATCAGCGGTGAATGCAGGCGCAAGGCCTCCTTCGAGCTCGGCCTCAAGACTCGAAATCTACCGTAGCGCAATGTGACTGACCTTCGGCCATCGGCGTACAGTTCGTCGAGTTCGGCCTCATGGTCTCCAGTGTCTCGGGGTGCGCAGCAGTTCGGTGGTCGTCCAGGCCGCAGTGCCTGAGGTCGTGTGGTGGCCGGCGAATATCAGCTCCGCAAAGAATTCGAGCAGATCGATCTCACTCTCGTCGGCCCAGCTGGCCTGCATACAACCGACTTTCGCGCGCAATGGTGGTCGCGTACCCGTGCATGTGGTCTCGTGCAGCGCCTGATTGTGCAGTATCTCCGTGCGCCGCTCGGGTGGAGTGTCGAAGATGCCCCCTCGCCGGAGATCGGTTTCAAACGAGTAGGCCGCATCCTGATGGAGGTCCTCGTTGCTGGCACGGAAGAACTCGTTGGCCTCCGCCGACAAGACCAGGTTGTGGTCCATGCAACGAGGATGGCCGTCGACCGGTATACCGGCGCGGAACTTGCGCAGGAAGCGGTATAGCGCTACTTCGTGTTTCGCGCGAGCGGGTGACGATCAGCTTCCGTTGCCGGGATCGGCGAGTAACTGGCGTGCGGAGATCTCCAGCAGGTCGGCGACCTCCTGGTAGGACAGCAGTCCCATGCCGCCTTGCAACAGCGCGCCCGCGTAAAGCAGTTCCAGCATCGAAAGGCGTTTGGGGTCTCTGGATCCGAGCGCGGCGGCGAGCCGGTTGTGGATCTCGATGCCGATGCGCACGCGCAGGTGTTGGACGTCGGGATCGTCGCCGAGCAGCGCGGCGCTGACGGCACTGGCCAGTGCCGGTTCGTCGGCCACGAGCAGGGAGATCTGACGCAGGACGGCAACCACGCGTGTGGCCGGGTCCGCGTCGGGGGCCTCCAAATGCGGGGCGGCGATCAAGCGCCGCCAGAACACCTCCGAGATCAGGTGTTCCTTGGAGGAGAAATATGTGTAGGCGGTGGCCGTGCCGACACCCGCGGCGGCGGCGACCAGTCGAATCGTTGTGCCGGAGTATCCTTCCCGGGACAGCACATCGACTGCGGCCGCAGTGAGGCGGTCGACGGTGTCGGCCTGCTTCCCGGTGAGGCGTCGTCGAGTCGCCTCGATGCCGGTAGATGCTAGTTCGGACATGTGTCTGGATACTACTTTAATCCTGTGACCAGGACAAATGTGGTGAGCAGAGGTTCAAGCGAACGGAACGCTATAGATCGCCGGTGCAGGCCGTCGCCATAGTCCGGAACGCGGCAGCGCATAGTTCTTAGCTATTGGTAGTCGGGTTTGCCGCCGGGAGCGGATTATAGGCCTCGAACACCGAATCATGGGATTTCAGAACGCTTTTCACCTCTACGGCGAACACCTCTCGCCGCCGGGGTTGATCAGTATGTTGCCGCGGCCGAGCAGCTTACGGTGCCATCGTCCTCGACGCAGGCGCGATCGTCGGTGACCATTATGGCGCATACCGTCGACGGTCTTGAACAGCCGATCGGTCATGGCGCCACGACCATGCCGCGGCTGGTCGGCACGCGAGGCTGGTGGTCGGGATCATCATCTTTGGTCGCGAAACCGATTCCGCCGAAGCAGGTCTCCGACGACCGATGGAGTCGGAATGGTTGACGGAAGCCGTTCCAGCAGTACTCTCTTCACCGGCTGCGACAGCAATGCGGCGCCGGATGAGATGGCCAGCAGGCTGGAAGCATCCACCGGGTAGTCGCGTACGGGTCCAACAGCGGGCGGGGTATGGCGTTACCTTTGATCACCATGATCTGAGGCTGTTCGCGCTCCACCGCGAGCGACCTGCAGCGCGTCGCGGACCACACACGGTGAAGGTGGGCGTCAGTGCCGAGGCGTGGATCTGCGGCGGCAGGATCAGCCACGCGCTGGGATGGTCTGCGCGCGACGCTGGACTGGAACTCGTCGGCGACGGGCTCACCGCTGAAGAAGTCGATACCGCTGCCGAGGCCCCAGCCACACCTCATCACTGATACGCCGCTGGTCGTCGGAAGCCGCTGGCGAGCTCCAGTCTCGCTCAGGTCGATACGGGCACCGGTGTAGCGCCCGGAATCACGCGGTGCGCCAGCCGTACAATGGCGGCCCCGTCATTGCCGGTGATCTTCGTGGCGAGCGCCTCGCACTGTTCGACGCGGCGCGCCCAGAGGGCCACCAGGTAGCCGAGTTCGGCGAGCTATTCCGCCGCCGCCGCACAATTCCGGACGGGGTTCCAGCGATCAGGGCGGGCGGCGGGCGGGATGGGGTCCGAAGCGTGGCATTATCGGGGTTTCACGGTGAGGGGGAGTGCGGCGAATCCGCGGACGTTGGTCGAGTGCACCCGTTTGATGCCGGACTCGACCAGTTCGTAACCGCGTACGCGCGAGACGAATTCACGCAAGGCGATGGTGGCCTCCAAGCGGGCCAGATGAGCCCCGAGGCAGAAGTGCACGCCCGCACCGAAACTGGCGAGGCTGCCCTTGCCGACGCGGTCGATTCGGAAGGCGTCGCCGTTCTCGAACACTTCCGCATCGCGGTTGGCCGAGCCGATCACCAGCAACACCTTCGAACCGGCCGGAATCGTGCCGCCGTGCAACTCGATGTCGGTGGCCGCGCTACGCGCCACGATCTGGCTCGAGGTGTCGTAGCGCAAAGTCTCCTCGACCCAGTCCGGCACCAAATCCGGATCGGCGAGGACCTTGCCGAATTCTGCGGGATTGCGCGCTGCCCAGTAGAGGGCGTTGCCGAGCAGTTTGGTGGTGGTCTCGTTGCCGGCGACCACCATCAGGAACATGAAGCCGATGATCTCCTCGTCGGTGAGCCGGTCACCGTCGATCTCGGCATCCAGCAGCGCGGAGGTGAGGTCCTCGGTGGGCGTGCGACGGCGCTCGGCGACCATGTCGCTGTAGTAGCCGATCAGCGCTAGTGCCGCTTCGATCGCCGGGACGGGCACGTCGAGCACGCCCTCCTCGCGATGGACGACAAGGTCGGCGAGGCGGCGCACCTCTGCGCGATCGGACTCGGGCACGCCCATGAGTTCGGAGATGACGTCCATGGGCAGCTTGCCAGCGAAATCCTCGATCCAGTCGAAGGTTTCGCGTGCCAGCGCCGGTTCCAGGTGTTCAAGGGTCAATTCGTGGATACGGCTGTCCATTTCGGTCACCCGGCGCGGGGTGAAGCCCTTGTAGACCAGTTTTCGCATCCGCACGTGACGCGGATCGTCCATGGCGAGGAACGACATTGTGCGATGCGCGTGCGGTCCCCAGGCGGCGGGATCGAGCGAAACCCCGTTCGCGCTGGAGAGCCGGACATTGTCGCGGAAACCCGCGACGACGTCGGCATGCCGTGACAGCGCCCAGAAGTCGAGTTCCGGATTGTGATAGAGCGGGGCGTCGGCGCGCAGGCGCGCGTAGGTCGGGTACGGATCTTCATGGAACCGATAGTCGTAGGGGTCGAACGTAAACGGCTCCAATGAGGCCGAGGTCATGACGTCCTCCTTTCGGAAGACACATAGCTGGACATGTGTCTGGACACTATCATCGACGAGCGTCCATCGCAATGATCGACAGTCCTTGCGTTCGGCCGCCTATCCGAACTATATTCCGAACACCTGTCCAGACATGTATCGGAGCCTGAATATGAACGGCCTCGTCCCGCCCGAAGGCACGTCCCTGCTGATCGGTGGCAAGCTCGTCCCCGGCGGCTCGGGCGTCTTCGAAACGATCAACCCCGCGACCGAGGAGGTCCTTGGCCAGGCTGCCAACGCCTCGGCGGATGATATGAACGCCGCCATCAGCGCGGCACGGAGCGCCTTCGACGAGACCGGCTGGTCCCGGGACCCTGATTTCCGCGCGCATTGCCTGCGCCAGTTGCGCGACGTCCTGCGCGAACACGTCGAGGAACTGCGTGCCATCACGGTCGCCGAGGTCGGCGCACCGGTCATGCTCACCAGCGGCCCACAACTGGAAGGACCGATCGGCGATCTGTCGTTTTCCGCCGACCTGGCCGAAACGTATTCGTGGCACACCGATCTCGGCGTCGCCGAACAGATGGGCATCTCCAGTCGGCGCGCGACCCGCCGCGAAGCAGTGGGTGTGGTCGGCGCCATCACTCCGTGGAACTTCCCGCACCAGATCAATCTCGCGAAGCTTGGACCCGCACTGGCCGCCGGAAACACAGTGGTGCTGAAACCTGCTCCGGATACGCCGTGGTGTGCGGCGGTGCTCGGCCCACTCATCATCGACCACACCGAAATCCCAGCGGGCGTACTCAATATCGTCACTTCCGACGATCACACCTTGGGGGCCCAGCTGGTCCAGGATCCGCGGGTCGACATGATCACTTTCACCGGGTCGACCCAGACCGGGCGATCGGTGATGGCGGATGCGTCGACCACCCTCAAGCGCACATTTCTCGAGCTGGGCGGAAAATCGGCTGCCATCGTGCTCGATGACGCCGACATCGTCAGCGCCGCAAGCTATACCGCGTTCTCGGTCGCCATTCACGCCGGACAGGGCTGCGCGCTCACCACCCGCATGCTGGTGCCGCGCGCGGTCTACGACGACGCGGTGGCCGCCGCGGCCAGTGCCTTGGCGGGGATCAAGGCCGACGATCCGACCAAGCCCGGAACCATTTGCGGGCCTTTGATCTCCGCGCGCCAGCGTGACCGCGTGGAACGCTATCTCGACATCGCCCGCGCCCAGGGCGGTCATATCGTCACCGGCGGCGGCCGCCCCGCAGGTAAGGACCGTGGGTATTTCGTCGAACCCACACTCATCGCCGGGCTGCCCAACACCTCCACCGTCGCGCAGGAGGAGATCTTCGGCCCGGTGCTCGTGGTGATCCCGCACGACGGTGACGCCGACGCGATCCGGCTGGCCAACGAATCGCCCTACGGCCTTTCGGGTTCGGTGTGGGGAACCGATCCCGAACGCGTCGAACGGGTGGTCTCGGGCGTGCGCACGGGCACGCTGAGCGTCAACGGTGGGCTCTGGTACCACGCCGACGCACCTTTCGGTGGCTACAAGCAATCCGGCATCGGCAGGGAAATGGGTGTCGCCGGTTTCGAGGAGTACCTCGAAACCAAGTTGATCGCCACCCCGGCCTAATCCATCGAAGTACCAGCATGAGGAGCTGAACACACCATGGCACGATTCACTGGTCGCACCGCGATCGTCACCGGCGCGGCGCAGGGCATCGGCGCGGCATATGCCAAAGCGCTTGCCGCCGAAGACGCAAACGTCGTCGTCGCCGATCTCAACGTCGAGCGTGGAGAAGAAGTCGTCAAGCAGATCACCGCCGACGGCGGCACTGCGGCCTTCCGCCGTGTCGACGTCTCCGATCCCGAATCCGCCACGGCCCTGGCAGAATTCACCATCGCGGAATTCGGAGCCATCAACCATCTGGTCAACAACGCCGCGATCTATGGCGACATGAAACTCGACCTGCTGCTCACGGTCCCGTGGGACTACTACAAGAAATTCATGAGCGTCAATCTCGACGGCGCGCTGAACGTGACGCGCGCGGTGTGGCAGCCCATGGTCGACGCCGGGGGCGGCTCCATCGTCAATCAATCGTCCACGGCAGCATGGCTGTACTCCGGTTTCTACGGGCTGGCCAAGGTCGGCATCAACGGCCTCACTCAGCAGTTGGCCACCGAACTAGGCGGGTCGAAGATCCGCGTGAACGCGATCGCGCCCGGACCGATCGACACCGAGGCCACCCAGACCGTCACGCCCGGGAGCATCGTGCAGGACATGGTGTCCCGCATCCCGATCAAGCGAATGGGCACACCGGGGGATCTGGTGGGCGCTTGCCTGTACCTGCTCTCTGATGACGCCGGCTGGGTTACTGGGCAGATCCTCAATGTCGATGGCGGACAGATCATCCGATGACGACCGAAACTGCCAGAGTTCCGGTCGGATTCATTGGACTGGGCAATATGGGCGCGCCGATGGCGAAGCGACTGTTGGAATGGCCGGGCGGGCTTACCGTGTGCGATGTCCGGGCCGAGGCGACGCTGCCGTTCACCGAGGCCGGTGCTCGGTCAGCTGCCGACCCAGCCCAGCTCGCGATGCACGCGCAGGTTATCTGCGTGACCGTTATGGACGACGCGCAGGTCATCGATGTCGTCACGGGCCCGGCTGGCATCTTGAACTCCGCCGCCGAGGGGGCCGTCATCGCGGTGCATTCGACGATCAGCGACCGAACCGCGGAGAACCTCGCCGCCGTGTGCGCCGACCGCGGCGTCGAATTCGTCGATGCCCCCGTCAGCGGCGGTGCGCCGGCCGCGACCCAAGGCAGCCTGGCCGTCATGGTCGGTGGCAGCGATGCCGCCGTGGAGCGTATCCGGGCGCCGTTCGAATGCTTCTCCAATCTGATCGTGCACGCCGGTCCCGCCGGCGCGGGCACGCGAATAAAGCTGGCACGCAATCTGCTGCACTTCGTCGCGTTCACCGCTGCCACTGAGGCGCAGCGGCTGGCCGAAGCCGCCGCGTTGAATATTTCCGAACTCGGCAGGGTGGTGCGCCATTCCGACGCCATCACCGGCGGGGCCGGAGCCATCATGCTGCGAGACACCACCGCGCCGATCGCGCCGGACGACTTCTGGTTCCCCATTCTCAGTCACGTGCGCGACCTCGGCGAGAAGGACCTGACTCTCGCGCTCGAACTCGGCGAACGGCTCAACATCGAACTGCCATTGGCGCAACAAGCTCTGGCCGGGTTGGGCGCCGGTCTCGGCGTCGCACAGCCCGTCCTCGACAGGGAGACATCATGACCGTGAACACCAACGGTGGCAACACTGTCCGTCAGCGGGGACTCGCGAAGATGAGGGAGGTGTATGGCTGGGACTTCGCCGATGGCCCTGGTGATCTTTTCGGTCTCACGGCAGACCACCTGTTCGCCGAAATCTGGTCCCGCCCCGCACTGTCCATCCGGGACCGGCGGCTGCTGCTGTTCGGCGCCCTCACCGCGCTGGGTCTGTTCGATGTCGCCGAGATCCAGATCGGGGCGGCTCTGCGCAACGGTGAACTCGACGACGAACAGTTGCGTGAGGTGGCGGTGTTCCTGGCCTACTACGTCGGCTGGGCATCGGGTACCAAACTCGACGCCGCGGTCGGCAAGGTGCTGGCGCAGGAAAGCGGTAAGTGAGCATGGCCGAGATGGAAGCCGTACAACCACAACAGGCGTCGGAGATCTCCCACTGGAGCGCCAGCGCGGATGTCGTCATCGCCGGTTACGGCATCGCCGGGGTCTGCGCCGCCATCGAGGCCGCGCGCGCGGGCGTGGACGTGCTCATTCTGGAACGCACCGGCGGCTGGGGCGGAGCCGCGGCGCTGGCTGGCGGTTTCGTCTACCTGGGCGGCGGCACGCCGCTGCAGCGAGCGCTCGGGTTCGATGACAGTGCCGAGAATATGGAGAGCTTCCTGCTCGCCGCTGTCGGTCCTGCCGCCGATCCGGTCAGGATCGCCGACTACTGCCAGGGCAGCCTCGAACACTACGACTGGCTTGTCGAGTGCGGGGTCAGGTTCAAGGAGGAGTTCTGGGGCGAACCCGGCTGGGAACCACCGCACGATGAGGGCCTGATGTACTCCGGCGGCGAGAATGCCGCACCGTTCAACAGAATCGCCACACCCGCACCACGCGGGCATGTCCCGCAAATGCAGAACAAGCGGACCGGGGAAAAGGGCGGCGGCTACATGCTGATGAAGCCGCTGGTCGACACCGCGGAAAAGCTAGGCGTCCGAGTCGAATACGACACTCGCATCCAACGGCTGATCATCGATGACAACGGGCGGGTGGTCGGCGTGGCCGCGCGCCGCTACGGTCGAGACCTCACTGTTGCCGCAGACGGCGGTGTCATCCTCGCCACCGGCAGCTTTGCCTACAACGAGGAGATGGTCGCCGCTCATGCGCCGCACCTGATCGGTCGCCCGGCCGCCGCGATCGAGGAGCACGACGGCATCGGCATCCGGGTGGCGCAGGCCGTGGGCGCACAGGTGGAGGCCATGGACGCCACCGAGGTCGCCTTCTTCGGCGATCCGCAAATGCTCGCCCGCGGCATCGTCGTCAACGGCCGCGGAGAACGCTTCATCGCCGAGGACACTTACCCGGGCCGG
>NZ_BDBY01000122.1 GCF_001613225.1 Nocardia pseudovaccinii NBRC 100343 | reverse complement strand
GTCGCTGAACTCGAAGCGGAGATGGGGCTGCCCGGGAATGCTCTGCAGGACACGATTTCCTACTACAACGAATATGCCGCCCAAGGCGTCGATCCGTTGCTGGGGAAGAAGTTGGAATGGTTGAAGCCGATCGGATCCCCGGTGGCCGCCTTCGATATGCGCGGGTTCACGGCGGGATTCCCACTCGGCGGGCTGCGCACCGACCTCGACGCGCGGGTCCTGGACGCATCGGGCCAACCGATTGCTGGCCTCTACGCGGCGGGCCGGTGTACGGCGGGCATCTGCACCGGCGGCTACGCCAGTGGCGCGTCACTGGGGGATGGCAGCTTCTACGGACGCCGTGCGGGCCGGACGGCCGCTCGCCGATGACCGACACGAACACGAAAGAGACGGCGCCCGTATGCGATTCGGAATAGTTCTGTTCACCAGCGACCGCGGTATCACGCCCTCGGCCGCAGCCGCGGCTGCGGAAGAGCGCGGCTTTGGGTCGTTCTTCGTACCTGAACACACCCACATCCCGATCAAACGCGAGGCCGCGCATCCGTCGACCGGCGATGCTTCCCTGCCCGATGACCGCTACACCCGCACCCTCGACCCCTGGGTGTCGCTGGCCATGGCCGCTGCGGTGACCGAGCGCATCGAACTTTCCACCGCGGTCGCTCTGCCGGTCGAGCACGACCCGATCACACTTGCCAAGACCATCGCCACGCTCGATCACCTCTCCGGCGGGCGAGTCAGTCTGGGGGCAGGGTTCGGCTGGAATACGGACGAACTCACCGACCACGGCGTACCTCCGAACAAGCGACGCACCGTGCTGCGTGAGTACGTCGAGGCCATGCGCGAACTGTGGACCCGGGAGGAATCGAGCTATGACGGCCGGTATGTGAGCTTCGGTCCCAGCTGGGCCTGGCCCAAACCGGTGCAGTCGCACATCCCGGTTCTGATCGGAGCCGCCGGCACTGAGAAGACCTTCCAATGGATCGCGAAAAGCGGTGATGGCTGGATTACCACCCCGACCGAGACCGACATCTCTGCCAGACTCGAACTGCTGCACAAGATCTGGGCCGATGCGGGGAGATCAGGGCGTCCCCGTGTCGTCGCCTTGGACTTCAAACCCGACCCTGACAAGCTCGCACGCTGGTCGGCTGAGGGGGTCACCGACGTGCTTTACGGGCTTCCTGATCGATCCGCCGACGAGGTGTTGCACTACTTGGACCGGCTCGGCACCAAGCTGTCCGCGCTGGATCTGCCGTAGCGGGAAGGCGGTCCAGCGGAGGAAGCAGCGGGACGGCCTGAACTCGCCGGCCACGTGGATCAAACGGTTCGCGGCTGCGGGCTTGGCTGTATCGCCGAAATGGGATCGCATTGGCGGGACGTGACGCATCGGCGCGGGTCCCGCCGACCAGTGCCTATCGCCGCGCCAACCCGCGGCAGTGAGGAGCCGGAGATGTCCGGAGAACAGATACTGGCTGGCCGCGGGGCGGTCGTCGTCGGCGGTGGCAGCGGAGTCGGCTTGGCCGTTGCCCGCGCACTGGCCGCCCAGGGCGCGGGTGTCGTGGTCAACTCCCGCAGTGCGACCGCGGTGCGCGACGCGGCGGCGGCCATCGCACGTGAGGGCGGAAAGGCGTTGGGCATAGCGGGTTCCGCGGCCGATGAGTTGGTTGCCGAACAACTCGTGTCGGACTGCGCGGCCGCCTACGGCGGTATCGACATCCTGGTGAACTGCGCGGGCATCGCCGAGCCGTCCGGATCCTCTATCCTCACCGTGACCACCGCCCAGTGGCGGGAGTTGCTCGACTCCCATCTCACGACCGTCTTCAACACATGCCGTGTGGCGGCGCCGCTAATGGCGGCGCGCGGCACCGGTTCGATCATCAACACCGGATCCTTCGCCTACCTCGGTGATTACGGTGGTACCGGCTACCCTGCCGGTAAAGGCGCGGTCGCCAGCCTCACCCTGGCCATGGCCGCCGAACTGAAGGAATCCGGCGTCCGTGTCAACGCCGTGTGCCCCGGCGCGAGGACGCGGCTGTCCTCCGGCCCCGATTACGAAGCCCATATCCTCGAGCTGCACCGCAGGGGCCTGCTCGACGAGGTGAGCATGCGAGGCTCGCTGGACGCACCCCCGCCGGAATACGCCGCCGCGCTCTACGTCTACCTGGCCTCGGACGACGCCCGTGCGGTATCAGGCGAAATCTTCATCGCCGCCGGCGGTTTCGTCGGTGCGTTCGGCCGTCCAGTGGCCGCCCCGCTGGGCTACCGCGACCACACGCATGAGCCGCCCTGGTCGGTCACGGAGCTGAAACACATGATCGAGAGCCGCTGATTCGCGAGGATTACTCAGCCGATCTGCGACGCCGCCGTTGTCGATGTCGTGGAGCACGTACCTGATATCGACCTGCGCGATCGTGCTGTTCGGGCCGTCGGGCCGCCGATTCGCAGAACGCCCCAACTGGTCAGTCGTAGGGGCTGCCAGTTCTGCGTGCGAGATATCCCTTCCGACATCGACATTGAGGTGGGGCCGGACGGAACCGCGTTCGAATGCGGCCCCCGAACATGTCGATGGCGCCATAGGTCTCGGGGTGGTCGGACGCGACCCGTAACGGGCGAGGTCCAACGGAGCCGGCAGCCCGTCGAACATGTCGATGTCTACCTCGCCACGAGCGATCATTTGCTCTGCGGCGTAGTAGGCGGCTGGCTCGGTGCCGACGACGGCCACACGCAGCGGCCTGCTGTCGCGGGGCAACCTTGTGGGGCTCGCCGCGGAGGCTGTCCCGTTGTCCAGTGGATTGTGCCGGAACCGGGCCGCGTTGATTTCGGCGTAGCGGCTCAGTTCTCGCGGCAGGTCCGTCATCGCCGTAGATCGCGTCCACCGGGCAAGCTTCCACACCTGCCCGGCAGTCGATGCCGGTGTCGGGATCGATGTGCAGCATCTCGGCGGCGGCGAAACCGGGATCGTCCGGGCTGGGCCGGACGCAGTCGGAACGGAGTTCGGGTCAGTGCTGACGCAGTCGGTCGTCGTAGACGCGGCGGGCGCCGTGATCGACGCCGTCGATGAAGGTGTTGTGCACGCCGAGCCGCCGGGCGATGTGCTCGCCGAGCGGTCGGGGTGTGAGCTTGTTGAACGTGGCCAGGACAGCTGCGGCGCGGGTCACCGTGACGCGACGGCGGGGGCGTGCGATGAGTGCGGCCACGGCCGCTGCAACGTCATCGGGTTCGGCCAGCAGTCCCAGTGGGGCCCGTGTCCCCGCGATCAACTCCGTACGAGTGAAGGTCGGCAGGACCGCTGAGAAGCAAACTCCGCTGTCGCGGTACTCCAGGCGCATCGCCTCGGTGAATCCGAGCACCGCCTGCTTGCTCGCGCAATAGCTGGCCATGCCAGGGGTCGGATTCTCGCCGGCCAGCGAGGCGATATTGATGATCTGGCCGTGGCCGCAGCGAAGCATATGGGGCAGGGCGAGTTTGGTGCCGAGCATCACGCCGTAGACGTTGATATCGAGGATGCGCCGGGTGATCGCATCGGACTCCTCGGTGAACCGCCCGACCGGCATGATCCCGGCGTTGTTGATCAGCACGTCGATAGGGCCGAGGGCGGATTCGACGCTGTCGAGGAATGTCGCGAAGGATGCGGGATCAGTGACGTCGAGTTCGAACGCCACGGCCGGAGCGAGTTCGACACCGGCCCGCGCGATCGCGTCGCGGTCGATGTCGCCGACGGCGACGCGCGCCCCCGCTCGGACGAGCCGCTCGGCGATGGCGCGTCCGATGCCGCGGGCGCCGCCAGTGACGGCGACGACCGTACCGGTGGCAGGGCGAGTGGTGGCTCGGAGCGGAAATGTACGACGTTTACTGGACATATGTCTGGATGATAGTTCGGACATGATTATGGAAGCAACACCTTGGCGGGTGCGCTGTTGCGATGAGCGACTGATCATTTGTCTGGACTACTGTCTGTAATGCGGTCCAGTTTCGTGGTAGCGTCACCGCACCTGCGAAAGGCTCGACGTGAAGATCAGCGACGCGATGATGGACAGGCAGTTGCGAAGCACCGGCGTATGGATGCGACGGGTGCTGTCCGGACATGGCGAGTACAGGCTCCGCATGGCCAGCAGACTCGTCGACGTACTCATGTGGATCGCGCAGTTCAGGCAACCGACGACAATGCGGGTGCGTGAATTCGGGATCAAGCGGACCGACGGAACTCGGCTACGGGTGAAGGTCTATTCCCCGCTGGCACCGACGGACGTCGGCACCGGACTGCTGTGGTTGCACGGTGGCGGCTACTTTCTCGGTCGGCCCGACCAGGACGTGCCGATCTACCGGCGGTTGATCGCGGCGACCGGTTGTGTGGTGGTCGCGCCGGACTATCGGCTCAGCGTCGATCACCCGTATCCGGCAGCGCTCGAGGACTGCTATGACGCGCTGATCTGGTTGCGCGACAACGCGAACCGGCTCGGGATCCGCGACGATCAGATCGCGGTCGCGGGCGAGAGCGCCGGCGGTGGACTGACGGCGGCGCTAACTCTGCTCGCGCGCGATCGCGGCGAGGTGAATATTGCCTTCCAGATGCCGATCTACCCGATGATCGACGACCGCGTGTGCACGAGGTCCGCGCGGGACAGCGACGCGCCGTTAGTCGACACCGTGACCCTCATCGCGGCCTGGAAGCTGTACCTGGGCGAACTCTATTGGACACAACGGGTTCCGCCCTACGCGGCAGCGGCGAGGTCGACCGACTTGCGAGGACTGCCGCCGACCTTCACCTATGTGGGCGATCTCGAGCCATTTCGAGATGAGACCGTCGCCTATGTGGACCGGCTGCGGTCCTGCGGCGTGCCCGTGGATTTCCAGATCTATCCCGGTTGCTGGCACGGTTTCGACCGCCTTGTGCCCGGCGCGGACGTGAGCCGCGCCGCCATGCGATCGCGTGAGCGGTGGTTGCGGCACGCTGTCGACACCTATTTCGCCGCACAACCCGAACTCGACCGTGACCGCGCCTGAATGAGGCTTGGGTCCGACGAAAGGAGATCGCCATTGGAGACAATGGACACTTCGGTACAGACGGCAGCGCCGAGCGGTGCGCGTGTCGGGGTGGTTCGTGAGACGAACGCGGATGAGCGACGCGTCGCATTGGTACCGAAGATCATTCCGTCTCTGCTGAAGCAGGGTGTCGAAGTGATCGTCGAAGCCGGTGCCGGTCTGGGCGCATTGATTCCGGATGAGGCCTACACGACTGCGGGAGCCACTATTGGCGATCCGTGGTCGGCTGACGTGGTCGTGAAGGTGGCCCCACCCAATGACGGTGAGATCGCCAATCTTTCTTCCGGGCAGACCCTGATCGGGTTCCTCGCGCCGCGCAATTCGGACAACAAGGTCGGCGCACTGCAGGCGGCGGGCGTGCAGGCGTTCGCCATGGAGGCCATTCCCCGTATCTCCCGCGCGCAGGTTATGGACGCGTTGTCCTCGCAGGCCAATGTCTCCGGTTACAAGGCCGTACTAATGGCCGCGTCGGAATCCACCCGCTTCTTCCCCATGCTCACCACCGCCGCAGGCACGGTTAAGCCCGCGACCGTGCTGGTGCTGGGTGTGGGTGTCGCGGGTCTGCAAGCTTTGGCGACCGCCAAGCGGCTCGGCGGCCGCACAACGGGTTACGACGTGCGGCCCGAGGTCGCCGACCAGGTGCGGTCGGTCGGTGCGCAGTGGCTGGACTTGGGCATCGATGCCGCAGGGGAGGGCGGGTACGCCCGTGAACTCACCGAGGGGGAGCGCGCGCAGCAGCAGCAGGCCCTCGAGGAGGCCATCAAGGGCTTCGACGTCGTCGTCACTACCGCTCTCGTACCGGGTCGTCCCGCGCCGCGGCTGGTGACCGCCGCGGCGGTGGAGGGCATGAAGCCGGGCAGCGTGATCGTGGACATGGCCGGTGAGACCGGCGGTAACTGCGAGCTCACCGAGCCCGGGAAAACGATAGTGCGCCACGGTGTCACGATCGCCTCGCCGCTGAACTTACCCGCGACGATGCCCGAGCACGCGTCGGAGCTGTACTCCAAGAACGTCGCCGCCTTGCTCGAACTTATGTTGAAAGGTGGTGTACTACAGCCTGATTTCTCCGATCAGGTGCTGGCCGACTCCTGCGTCACGCGCGAGCCGAGCGAGAATTCGAACTCCGAGGTGGAAGCCTGATGTACACCCAACTGTTGGCGAACATCGCGATCCTGGTGCTGTCCGGGTTCGTCGGCTTCGCCGTCATCTCCAAGGTCCCCAATACCCTGCATACCCCGCTGATGTCGGGCACCAACGCCATTCACGGCATCGTGGTGCTGGGTGCGTTGGTGGTGTTCGGCAAGGTCGAGCACCCCTCGATCCTGACGCAGATCATCCTGTTCGTCGCGGTGGTGTTCGGAACCTTGAACGTAATCGGGGGTTTCGTCGTAACTGACCGCATGCTCGGCATGTTCAAGACCAAAAGGGCGACCAAGTAATGGACAATCTCGTCGATTTTCTGTACGTAATTGCCTTCGCGCTGTTCATCTATGGTCTGATGGGCCTGACAGGGCCGAGGACTGCGGTGCGCGGCAACTGGATCGCGGCACTCGGCATGGTGATCGCCGTTGTAGCGACGCTGATCTCGATCCGTGACACGGCGAATTGGTTGCTGATCGTCGCGGGTCTGGTCGTGGGCGCGGTGCTGGGGGTGCCGCCAGCCAGGTTCACCAAGATGACGGCCATGCCGCAGCTGGTGGCCGCGTTCAACGGCGTCGGTGGCGGCACAGTCGCACTGATCGCGTGGGCGGAATTCATTGAAACCAAAGGGTTCACGCATTTCGAGAACGGTGAGTCGCCGACGGCTCACATCGTGACCGCGTCGTTGTTCGCGGCTTTGATCGGATCCGTGTCGTTCTGGGGGTCGCTGATCGCCTTCGGCAAGCTCCAGGAGATCCTGCCGGGCCGCCCGATTAGTCTGGGCAAGCTGCAGCAGCCGGTGAATCTGCTGCTCCTGCTGGGTGCCATCACCTCTGCGGCGGTGATCGGCATCGGCGCGACCAGCAGCGGCGCGTCCATGTGGTGGATGATCGGGCTGCTGCTTCTCGCGGCGGTGCTGGGGTTGATGGTCGTGCTGCCCATCGGAGGCGCGGACATGCCGGTGGTCATCTCGCTGCTCAACGCCCTCACCGGCCTGTCCGCCGCCGCAGCGGGTCTGGCGCTGAACAACACCGCCATGATCGTGGCGGGCATGATCGTCGGCGCATCGGGCACTATCCTGACCAACCTCATGGCCAAGGCCATGAACCGCTCCATCCTGGCCATCATGGCGGGCGGATTCGGCGGCGGCGCAACCGCACCTGGCGCATCCGGTGGCGAGCAGAAACAGGCCAAGGCCACCTCCGCCGCGGATGCCGCGATCCAGATGGCCTACGCCAACCAGGTCATCGTGGTTCCGGGTTACGGCATGGCCGTCGCTCAGGCGCAGCACGCGGTCAAGGAGATGGCGGCGCTCTTGGAGGCCAAGGGCGTCGAGGTCAAGTACGCGATTCATCCGGTCGCGGGCCGCATGCCCGGTCACATGAACGTGCTACTGGCCGAGGCCGAGGTCTCCTACGACGCCATGAAGGAAATGGACGACGTCAATGGCGAGTTCGTCCGCACCGACGTAGCACTGGTCATCGGCGCGAACGACGTCACCAACCCCGCCGCCCGCGAGGACGCGTCCTCGCCGATCTACGGTATGCCGGTACTCAATGTCGACCAGGCCGAGTCGGTCATCGTGCTCAAGCGATCCATGAACTCCGGCTTCGCTGGCATCGACAACCCGCTGTTCTACGCGGATAACACCTCGATGCTGTTCGGCGACGCCAAGAAGTCCGTCGGTGAGGTCACCGAGGAGCTGAAGGCGCTGTAGTCCACTTCACTGGGACGCGTGCGTGTTTCAGCGGCGGTGAGAGCGCCGGACAAGATCGGACGTGAGGCCGATGGGATTGTCGGAATTGGGCCGACCGGGGTGATCGTCACCGGCTCGGTCGAGGAGATCATATGGCGATCCGGGATGCAGCGGCGATAAGCTGAGCGTTGTCGGAAGGCGGGACACAGTTGCCCGGTATGCCTGCCGGGCGGGATTGCGCACTAATGGTCGATGATCCGCTGCAGACCCGCCGTGACGCGAATTTACCCGTCACGGTGGAGTTAGGTGCGTGCGGATTCGAGGATGCCGAAGAGATCGGCCGCGGGGGTTTCGGCGTGGTCTACCGATGCACCCAGACGGAGTTGGACCGCACGGTGGCGGTAAAGGTGTTGACCGCGGAGCTGGGCACCGACAGCCAGGAGCGGTTCTTTCGCGAGCAGAAAGCGATGGGTCGGTTGACCGGGCACCCGAACATCGTGACTGTGCTGCAGGTGGGGGTCACCTCCAGCGGGCGACCGTATCTGGTGATGCCGTATCACCCGTTGGATTCGCTCGACGTATGGGTCCGTCGGCGGGGTGCGATGTCCGTCGAGACTGTGTTGTGGATTGGGGTGAAGATCGCGGGTGCGCTCGAGTCGGCACATCGGCTGGGGATCGTGCACCGGGACGTGAAGCCGGGCAACATTCTGCTCACCGCTTACGGTGAACCCGCGTTGACCGATTTCGGTATCGCCCGTATCGCGGGCGGGTTCGAGACGGCCACGGGCATCTTGACCGCGTCTCCGGCCTTCACCGCACCGGAGGTGCTGGCGGGCGCGGCCGCGACACCGGCCGCGGATGTTTACAGTCTGGGCGCGACCTTGTTCTGCGCGTTGACTGGGCATGCCCCATTCGAGCGCCGCAGCGGTGAACAGGTGGTGGCACAGTTTTTGCGGATCACCAGCCAGCCGCTTCCGGACCTGCGTGAGGGCGGTATTCCCGAGGACATGGCGGCGGCAGTGGAATCGGCGATGCACCGGGACCCCCGGCAGCGGCCGACGGTGGAGGGATTCAGCGGGGCCCTGCGCCAGGTACAGCGCCACCACCGATACCAGATCGGTGAGATGGCCCTGCACCGTCAATCTGACGTGGTACCCGGACTGCCAGGCCAGGCGCCACCGCGCCCGGCACCGGTGCCGCCGCCGACAGCGGGCGGCCGCCGCAGCACTGGCGAGGTGCCGATAGAGTTGACCAGTTTCATCGACCGCCGCACCGAGGTGTCGGAGATCAAGAACCTGCTGTCGGTCTCACGGCTGGTGACTTTGGCCGGAATCGGGGGTGTTGGGAAGACCCGGCTGGCATTGCGGGCGGCGTCGAATGCTCGATCGGGTTTCGCGGATGGGGTGTGGGTGATCGAGCTGGCCACTGTGCGCGATCCAGCTCTGTTGGCCGGGGTCGTGGCCGCAGGCCTGGGGGTGCGCGACGATTCGGCGCGGCCGTTGCAGCAGGTCCTGGTCGAGTTCCTGCAGTCCCAGGACACGCTGCTGGTTCTGGACAATGGCGAGCAAGTTGTGGCGGCGTTGGCCGAGCTGGTCGAGATGATGTTGCACGCGTGTCCGAGTCTTCGGATTCTGGTGACCAGCCGAGAGCCGTTGGATGTCGCCGGGGAAGTAGTGCTGCGGGTGTTGCCGTTGACCGTTCCAGACTCCGCCAGTGAACCGACGTTGCGGGGTTTGCCCAAATACGATGCGGTGACGTTGTTCGCCGAGCGTGCCGCAGCGGTGGTGCCCGGTTTCGAGGTCACCGCGGACAACAAGGCGGCTATCGCGGGGGTCTGTGCCCGGCTGGACGGGTTGCCGTTGGCGATCGAGTTGGCCGCGGCGCGGATGCGCACCATGTCGCCGGGACAGATCCTGGCGCGGCTGACCGATCGGTATGGGCTGCTGACCCGCAGCAGCCGGACCGCGCCGAGGCGGCAGCAGACTCTGCGGGACTGCATCGACTGGAGCTACCAGCTGTGTACGCCGGTCGAGCAGCGGCTGTGGGCGCGGCTGTCGGTGTTTTCCGGCGGCTTCGAGTTCGACGCCGCCGATCAGGTGTGCGGTGCCGACCTGACGCCGGACAGTCTGCTCGATGTGTTGTCGTCGCTGGTGGACAAGTCAATTGTGATCCGGGAGGAGTCGCATGGTGTCGTGCGTTTCCGGATGCTCGAGACGGTGCGCGACTACGGGCACGAGCAGCTGTGCAAATCCGGCGAATACCAGGATCTGCGTCGCTGGCACCGTGACTGGTATCAGCGGTTGGCGCTGGACGCCGAGGCCGGGTGGATCAGCGACCGGCAGCTCGAGTGGCTGGCCCGACTCGACCGCGAGCAACCGAACTTGCGTGATGCGCTAGAGTTCTGCCTGTCCGACGCTAGTGCGGAGTCGGCCGAGGCTGGGCTGCGCACCACCGCCGCGTTGTGGATCTTCTGGGGCTTTTGGGGTCTGTACGGGGAAGGCCGCCGCTGGCTCGACCGCATCCTCGCCCACCCCGACGCGCGGTCGATACCTGACCGTGTCAGGGCGCTTTTACACGAAATTATCGTGGCCGCGGTGCAGCAGGACTTTCAGGTGGCAGATGCCTCAATGGAGCAGGCGCGCGCACTGGCTGAACAGGATCCCACTCCGATGAACCAGGCTTTGATCGCGTATGGCGACGGCGTCCTGGCACTGTATCGAGACGAACCTGCACGCGCAGTCACCAGCGTCGAGCGTGCCGTCGAAGTATTCAGCTCGAGTCGGCGAGGAGTCCTACATATTACTGCGTTGATGTTGCTCGGTTGGGCATACTCGATGCAGGGGGATACCAAGCGCGCGATCGAGTGTAACGAGCAGCTGCTTCGCATCACCGAAGCCTGCGGCGAATCGCTCTTCCGCTCGAATGCGCTGTGGGGGATGGGCATTGCCATGTGGCTCCAAGGTGAGCTGCCCCATGCACAACAGTTGCTGCAGGAATCGCTGCGGGTCAATCGGCGCGTGCGCAGCCCTATCGTCGCGGCCTTCGATCTCGAGGGGCTGGCTTGGATGGTCGCCGATAGCGAGGGTGAGCGCGCGGCCGTTCTGATGGGCGCGGCGGAAAATCTGTTGCGTTCCTCTGTTTTGATCTTTTTCCCGGAGATATCCCAAGCTCACGACGAATGCGAGCGCATGGCGCGCCGCGCTCTCGGCGAACGACGATTCGATTCGGCGTTCCGGCGCGGCCACGCTATGGGGATGGACGCTGCGGTGGCCTACGCACTGGGCGAACGGCCAACCGTCGCCCCACTCGCTTCGGAACATGAATTGACCAAACGGGAACGGCAGGTCGCCGACCTCGTTGCCCAGGGGCTCACCAACAAGCAGATCGCCACGAAGTTGGTGATCTCGCAGCGCACCGCGGAGGGACATGTCGAACACATCCTGACCAAGCTCGGCCTCACCTCGCGCGCGCAGATCGCCGCCTGGATCGTCGAGCAGGGCCCGCGGGACAGTTCTTGACCGGGCTATCGGCGCACAGCGGTCGCGTTCAACTGTCGCCGGAATCGTTTCGCTGCTGAGCATCGGATGCATCGGCGGTAGGCTCAGGCGGCAGCCCGTACTGTGCGGCTATTCCATTGAGCAGCAGGGTGAGTCGGTGCTGGAATGCTTGTTCGCCGAAGGGGTCGCACCCGGATCGAGCGATCGCACGCAGCGCCGGGTAGTCAGTCCGTCCAGAACGTGCGGTCATCGAGAAGATCCGCGCTATCCAGGGCTGGCCATGTTCAGCGTGGATGCGCTCGCGGTGTGCTTCGCTGACACTTCCCATCGCGATCGCGGTAATCGCTGACCAAACGGCGAGGGCCTCACCCGGCTGCAACCCCTGGGCATGCAGAGCCTCCAGCGCGTCGCCGATGTATTCCATCTCGCCGTCGTATCCGGCGGTTTGCCCGCTGAGGAACTTCTCCAGCAGTGCCGGCTCGGATGCCAGCGTGGTGCGGATGTATGACGCATAACTACGTAACCACAGTGCCCAATGCTGGCCCTCGTACCGCGGTGGCGGCGATTCCGTCAGCGCGCGTCTGGTAACCATCCGAAGCAGCTCGTCGTGGTTCTTCACATGGTGATACAAACCCGGCAGGCTTACCCCGAGACGTTCGGCAACGCGGCGCATAGTGGCATTTTCGGCACCGAGGTCGAGCACCGCCCGAGTGATCGCCTCCTGGTCGATGCGGCGCGGGCGACCACGCCGCGGTGCCGGGTGCCTGGATTCCATATCTGGCAACTTATCCCCATCGGCGCGCGACATGGTTTCGCTTCAGCTCCGCGCCAGGTCGCGGATGAGTGCGAGGGTGTCGAGTTCACGGATGGCGCGGCATCCGCGTCCCAGCATGGTCAGGGCCATGTCGTCGCCGCGGGCGGTAGCGGCGGAGAATGCGAAGCCGAGGGTAGTAAGCAGCGGGACCTGAAGCATGCCCAGGCGATAGTCGCGCCAGCACTCGGTCTCGGAGTAGTCGCACACGCCATGTGCCTGCAGCGCCATGTAGTAGTGCGCGACGAGGAGTCCTTCGTGTTCATTGCGATGGTCGGGTTGCAGGCTGGTGCCGAGGAAGTACGCGAGGTCGCGGGCGGGTAGCCCGACGGAGATGGTCTGCCAGTCGACGACGGTGACCGTACTGCCCGCGGGATCGAACAGCATGTTGTCCAGGCGGTAGTCGCCGTGCAGCAGGCTGAAACGGTCGGGTTGAAGCATCAGCCACGCCTCGACGAGGTCGGCCGCTTCGAGGAGGGTGGCGCGGTCGTGGCCGGTGATCCGCTCACCGAGCCGTTGGACCGTGGTGTCGGTTGCGAGGCGTGTCAATTCGCCCAAGCCGCGGGCGAAGTCGCTGTCAGCTTTGGGCATGGTCGCTCCAGAGAAATCGAGCCATGTCGGGTCGCACCATCGTGGGCCGTGCAGGCCGGCGAGTGCTTCGACAGCGAGCCGAGCCTGCGCCGGATCGCAACCGGCGATCTGGTCGCCCTGAACCGCGGGCGCCATATCGGCCATGACCAGAACGAAGTCTGCCCCGCCCCGATCGATGGCGCAGTGGTACACGGCGGGCAGCGGCACTGCGACGGTGCGCGCGGCATCGCGGTAGAAAGCATGTTCGGCGCGGTAGCCCAAGGCTACGCGGTCGCGCACGGTGTCGTCCTGTGCTGGCAGCTTGACGACAAGCGTCGACGGCAGGTCCACCGCATCGGTGTAGGTGAGCCGAACACGATAGGTCGCGCCCGTTTGGCCGGTGCCGATCGGGTCCACCACTATGTGCTGGACGCCGGTACCGAGAATGTCCGACAACCAAGACGCCGTGATGTCGGCCGGGCTGTGTGGCAGGGTGAGCTGGTAGGGCATCGATTACTCTTTTCGATTGGCGACGTGCGGGTTTCAGGCACGGCGAATCTGGCAGGGCACACCGTTGAGGACATGGGTGTTGCTGGGTGCATCGATCAGATTGGTGGGGTTCAGCAAGTTGTTGTTGATCCCGGCGTGAGCGTTGGCGGTGGTGAGTCGAGTGCCCTCGAGCCCGTGACCCCAGCCGTGCGGCAGGCATACCACGCCGGGCCGCACCTCGTCGGTGACTTCGACAGTGACGGTCACGCTGCCCTCGGACGTACTGACCTGGGCTTGTTCCCCGCTGGCGATGCCGGCACGGGCGGCGTCGCGCGGGTGAACGAGCAGTGTGCAGCGGTCTCGGCCGCGCATCAACGCGGGCACGTTGTGCAGCCATGAATTGTTGGACCGCAGATGCCGGCGGCTGGTCAGCACCAACTCGGGGTTGGCACGGTCGATCCGATCCACCAGGCGGGGAATATCCGCGGTGAAGTGGGCATGAATCAGTTCGACTTTTCCAGATGGCGTGGTTACGGTCTCGTCGAGCCGTCCGCCGGCGAGTTCCTCCAGCCGCAGTCCGTCAGGGTGACGGCGAACCTCGGCTAATGTCAGCCCGCCAGGACGTTCGCCGAACCGGTCACCCCATGGACCCACACGGAGCGACAGATCAGCCCACCGCTCCGGCCCGCGGCCGTGTAGCGCGGCCATCACTGAGTTGGCGTCCAGCCCCGTCACCGCGTTGCGGGGCATCGCGGACATGGCCGCGATCGTCCCGCTGATGTAGAGGTCGTCCATCGCGGCCACATCGACTTCGGGTATCGGGGTGCCGAACATGGCGCCACTGAGCCGCAACAGCAGCTCCCACTCATGGGGCCGGTCAGGTTCCGGCTCGAATACAGCCTCCGACCACTTCACGCCGGACGCGATGGCGTAAATCCAGTAAAGGTCGTCGAAGTGGGGATGTTCCAGTGGAGACAGGCCGGGCAGGATCACATGAGCGTGCCGAGTGGTTTCGTTGAGCCAGTTGTCGATGGCGATCATCGCGTCGAGCTTCTCCAGCGCCGCCGGCAGGCTACGCGCGCCCGGAGCAGACACCACCGGATTGCCTGCCACGGTGATCATCGCGCGGATCCGTCCCTCGCCGGGTGTCTCGATCTCCTCGGCCAGACAGCCAACAGGGAACTGCCCCATCACTTCTGGGGCTCCCCGTACGCGGCTGTGGTAACGCCCGAACCGCCACCCGTCACCGTCCTGGTCCGGCGGCTTGGCGAACATCGGCGCCCATACGGCCGGCTTGGCGAACACCGACCCGCCGGCGCGGTCCAGCGCCCCCAGCGCGGTATTGATCACGAACACCAGCCAGGTGGCGAGTGTGCCGAACTCCTGTGCGCACGTACCGATTCGGCTGTATACAACCGGGTTGTCGGCGTGGGCCAGATCATGGGCGAGCCGGCGGATGGTTTCTGGTGCTACACCGGTGGCCGCACTTACCCGTTCAGGGCTGAACGGTGCGGCCAACTCGAGGGCTTCGTCCAGGCCGACGACACGCCCGCGCAGATGGTCCGGGCGCTGAACCCAGCCGTTCTCATCCAGAGTGCGCAGGATGGCGAACAACAGCAGGGCATCGGTGCCGGGTTGGATCGGCACCCATTCGCTTGCGCGCTGCGCCGTTCGCGTGCGGCGGGGATCCACTACCACCACGCGCCCGCGCTTGGTGATGGCCGCCAGCAAGCTCATGACGTCCGGTGCCGACAACATCGACCCCTGAGATGCGGAGGGGTTGGCGCCCAAGATCATCAGGTGATCCGTGCGGTAAAGATCTGGTATGGGACCGTTCCACATGCCGCCGAACAGCAGCGTGCTGACGACATTGAGGGGCAACTGATCGACGGTGGCCGGGGAGTAGTAGGACCGCATGCCAGCGGCCTGCCCGAATCCGAGCAACGCGCCGATATAGGCGGCCAGGTCGTGGTTGTGGGCCACCGGATTGCCGACATAGACCGTCACTGCGCCTGCGCCGTCGCTGGCCAGCACCGGCCGCAAAACCCGTTCGGCCTCGGCCAGAGCGTCGTCCCAGGACACTGGCACGTGGGTGCCGTCCGGCCTGCGGACCATCGGGCGTCGCAATCGATCAGGGTCGGCGTGGATGTGCCCGAGTGCGGCGCCTTTCGGACACATGTGACCACGTGACCAAACGTCTTCGGTGTTCGCGCGGATGCTCTCGACCAGTCCGTCCTTGACCCGTACCCGGAGTCCGCACATCGCCTCGCAAAGCGGACACGTCACCTTGTGTTCAATCACTCCACCTCCATTGAATGTGATACAGATCATAATAGAATAATTCTGATAATGTCTATCGAAAGCCGTACCTTGTGTCAAGCACCACATTCGCAAGGAGGATGGCGGTGGCCTACGTCGTTACCCACGCAGCTGCAAGGACGGCAGTTGCATACCGGTATCTCCTGTCGACTGCATCTGGCCAGCCGACGAACCGGGTAGCGCCGGCAGGTGCCGACATGCTCCGCGGAAACACACCGTTGACCTATCGCAGCTGGGGCGCCATCTACGTGACCGAACAGACACGTGGCCACGAAAGGACCCCGTGTAAAACGCACCACCCGCGACGAACTGCTCGGATGCCTGCGCACACCGCAGAGCGGTGATGGGTACACGTGATTTCGCTATTCCTCGCCGATTTCGGTCTGCCGACCGGATCGCCGAGCTACTTGCGCCGGACACAGCGAGGCGCACGTCCCGAATCATCGATCGCCGAATAGTCGACGTAGAAATGCGGCCATGAGCAAGGAATGCGGAAATGAGAAGAACATACGACGAAATTGGTTTTTACCTGATGGCGGGCGCCGGGGGCGAAGGCCCGGCGGGTCTGGTTCGGGAGGCTCAGCGCGGTGAAGAACTCGGCTTCGGTACCGCCTTCATCTCCGAACGCTGGAATGTCAAGGAAGCGTCGTCGCTGGCAGGTGCCGCGTGCGCGGTCACTACCCGGATGAACATCGCCACCGCGGCCACCAATTGCAACACTCGTCACCCGCTTGTCACCGCCTCATGGGCGTCGACCCTGCACCGCCTCTCCAACGGTCGTTTCACCCTCGGTATCGGTCGCGGGATTGCGGCGATCCACTCCGGTTTCGGCATTCCCGAAGTCACCACTGCGCATCTGGAGGACTGGGCGAAGGTTATGCGCGGGCTCTGGCACGGCGAAATCGTCATTGAGCACGACGGCCCGATGGGCCACTACCCGGTGTTGTTCCTCGATCCGGATTTCAGCGAGGACATCCGGCTGGCGTTGGTTGCGTTCGGACCGAAGACCCTCGCGTTGGGTGGCCGTATTTTCGACGATGTCATCCTGCACACTTACTTCCCACCCGAGACACTGCAACGCTGTGTCAAGACGGTCAAAGAGGCTGCCGAACGGGCCGGGCGCGACCCTGACTCGGTGCGAGTCTGGTCATGTCTGGCCACCGTCGCCGACCATCTTCCCGAAGCGCTTCGTATCAAGAAGACCGTAGGACGCCTCGCCACCTATCTACAGGGTTATGGCGACCTGCTGGTCCACACCAATGACTGGGATCCCGCTGTTCTACAGCGGTTTCGTAGCGACCCGGTGGTGACGTCCATTCCGGGAGCTATCGACGGCAAGGCGAGCGCCGACCAGCTCGAACATATCGCCACACTGTTGCCGCCGGAATGGCTATCCGTGGCGGCAGCGGGTACACCGGCCCAATGCGTCGCACGTATCCGCGAAGAGCTCGGATATGGCGCGGACCGGGTCATCCTGCACGGTGCTACTCCCGATGAACTCGAACCCATCGTGCTCGAGTACGGGCGGACCTACCCATAGTCGCGCCGACACCGTCTCACGGATCGTGCTGCTCTCCCGCGCTGAATCGCGGCGTCGATAGGGGAGGTCGCCGACCAGCCGGAGACCTCGCAGAACGCAGGCGCCCTCGTTGCCGGGCAGATGATCGGGCAACTCGTCGTGCAGGTAGCGGTACCGCGGTCCGCATCCGGTGCTTAGTCGATCTCTGGCCGGATCATGCGGGATGTAGGCGGAAAGGACTTGGCAGGGGCAGCGTGGGCAGACTGGCGTCGACGGGCTCCTCCGCCGTAGAGATGGGTGCTGAGTATCTGTGCCTGCTCGCCCGAGGAGTGCTTCGGCACCCGAATCGCGTCTTGGGCGCTCCAGTCCGCCCCGGGGCGGGCAGCCGAGTCGTTCACCGATCGATGCGGCACGGTGCGAGGCGACCTAGCGCATGGTGGCTGAGCAGGTGCACAAGTGGCCACGAAAAGCTGTGTAGCGGGCGGCATTTCGTTGCTCACGACTATGTCGACTCGGCTGCTGGAATAGCCTTCACGGGACAAGACCTCGACTGCCGCGGTAGTCAGGCGGTCGACGGTATCGGCCTACTTGTCGGTCAGGCGTCGAGGCCTGGCCTCGATACCGGTAGACGCTCGTTCCGACAAGTGTCTGGATGCTGTGGTAGACCAGTGTCTACCACAAAGGACTTGCGATTCAGGTTCAAATTCGGCGCAGCGCGGCCGGACATCAAGGGCAAGTCCAGATAGGTGCGAACACCGGGTTCCGCCGCGACCACGTAGGGAATGGAATTTACACAGTGCATGGCTGTCGCGACGACCGCCGGATTACGTACTAACCCAGCGTCGACGGACTGTGGATGCATGCCGGAAATCGTGACGAGGCATCCCGGATCGCCGGTAATTTCGATTTCGAATCGCTCGCCTTGCGTCCCGAGCGTCCACGGCGGGTCGAGGTCGTGTTCCCCCATGAACCAGTTGACCGCCGCTGTGATGACGGGCTCGTCGCCTACCGTCCCATCCCATCGGAACCGTTGGGCCGCGACGTGACCCGGCTCGATCGGGCCGATCGGCGAGTCGATCGTTTTGGTCGCAACCGCTGTCTCGTGGGTCACGCGCAGCTTCTGGTCGAGATCGAATCCGACCTCGTCGGCGAGCATCCGGACCGACTGGCTATAACCGGAGCCGAGCACTGCGACTATGGCGCTGGTGGCGGCTTGCTCGGGTGTGGAACCGAAGAGCATCCAGTCCCGCACCACCTCGGGTGTGCCGTAGGTGCGTATGTCGGAGTACTCCTCGGCCCGGATCGCCGTCACCGAACCCGATAGCGAGGAGAGCATCAGGGGCAGACGCTCGGTGATGCCCCCTGGGTGAATCCCGGTACCGTGCAGGCTTACTCGCGCCATTCGACATACCGTGTCGAGCTTCTCCCGTTCGGTCGGCTTGGGATAGAACCAACCGAGTGGGGTCACGATGTTCTTGCCCGAGCTCAGGATGGCGCGGACGGTGTGCGGGTCGGCCATGAGGGGGCTATAGACGACGCAGTCGGCCTCCGATGCGAGCAGGGTATCGGCATCGGTAGTCGCGGTGACGCCGATCGGCGCCGCGCCGATCAACTCGCCGACATCGCGTCCGTTCTTGTCCGCGGAATGAACCCACGCTCCGACGAGTTCCAGATCGGGGTGTGCGAGAACACCTTCGATGGCGGCGCGGCCGACACCGCCTGTGGCCCATTGAATTACGCGTATGGGCATGGTCGTACTCCTCCTACAGGTGGTGCCGGTCGCATCGGGATGACGTGTCGGCGGTATTCCGATCAGGGAGCTTGATGGGCCGGGGTGCGTGCGGCCACGTAATCCTTGGCCCATCGGTAATCGGGTTTGCCGCTGGGGGAACGGGTGATCGTCTCGGCCAGCCAGATGGTTCGGGGTACCTTGTATCCGGCTAGGTGGTGGCGCAGGTGGGTGGTCAACTCACCGAAGTCCGGCCGGGCATCGCCCGCCACCGCGATCACGGCCGCGACTTGCTGCCCCCACCGTTCATGAGGGATGCCCACGACGACGGCGTCGAATATCCACTTGTGGGACTTCAGGACGCCTTCGACCTCTTCGACGAAAACCTTCTCGCCGCCGGTGTTGATCACCATATTGCCGCGGCCGATGAGGGTGATCGACCCGTCGTGTTCGACGCGGGCACGGTCGTCGGTCACCACCATGCGCGCACCGTCGACGGTTTTGAACAGGCGCTCGGACTTCGCGGTGTCCTTGTAGTACCCCAGGGGCACGGATCCGGTTTTCGCCAGCCATCCCTCCTTGCCGGCGGCGACCGGGCGCCCGGACTCGTCGACCACAACCGCCCCCCGGCCCGTCTGTACGCGCGGCCCGCGGCCCGGGTTGTCGTCCTTGGTAGCGAAACCGATTCCTCCGAAACCGGTTTCGGAGGAGCCGATCGAGTCGGATATGACTGCCGACGGGAACTGCTCGAGCAGGACGTTCTTCACGGGCTGCGACAGCAGGGCCGCGCCCGATGCGATGGCCACCAGCGAGCTCGCGTCTACCGGCGCGTCGCGGTAGGCGTCGAGCAGGGGCCGGGCCATCGCATCGCCGGTGATCACCATGATCTGTGGACGCTCGCGTGCCACGGTCCGCCACACCTCGCCAGGGTCGAACCGTGACTCGAACAGGACGGTGCTGCCGGACCAGAGTGCGGTGAAGGTCGGCATCATGGCGGCCGCGTGGATCAGCGGCGGCAGGATCATCCACGTGGCCGGGTCATTTTGGGCGCCGACGCGCGATTGCTGGTATTCGTCGGCAACGGGTTCGCCGGTGTAAAAGTCGATGCCACCGCCGAGGACCCGCCACATGTCTTCCTGTCGCCACATGACGCCCTTGGGAAGTCCGGTGGTACCGCCGGTGTACATCATGAACAGGTCGTCGGCGCTGCGCTCGGTGGGGCGGCGGGCTTCCGATCCGCGTGCGAGCGCCGTTTCATAGCGCACGGCGCCCGAGCTCAATTGTTCACTGCCGAGATCGTCGTCGACCACAATGGTGTGGCGGATCCGTGATACTTGCGATAGCGCCGCCTCCACCGCAGACGTGTATTTGCGGTGATGGATCAGTACTTCGACATCAGCGTTGTCATAGAGGTAACGCAGTTCCTCGGCGCTGTAGCGGTAGTTGATGTTGATAGGGACCGCCCGCAACTTGAAACAGGCGATGAGAGTTTCCATCGTCTCGATGCTGTTGTGCATCTGGAAACCGACATGTGCACCGGGGCTCACAAAGATCGAGGCGAGGTAATCGGCGAGCCGGTTGGCACGGGCATCGAGTTCGGCATAGGTGATGCGCCGTCCGCCGTGTATGAGCGCGGTGCGGTCGGGCATCGCGTCAACGGAATGCTCGAATAAGTCAGCGAAATTGCACGCCATAGAAATTCACTTTCAGTGGGTGTCAGACCACCGTCAACGGCAATGGGATGCCGCGGTCGGTGATACGGAAATCGGCGCCGGTGCTGAACCGGGTGATTGCCACTTCACCGGATTCGGCAAAGGGCTTATCCGCCAAGAGGAAGCAGATCGACAGTTCGTCAGCGGTATCGGCTATGACGTGTGCCGCGTACCTCGGGTTCACGCCGCGGGCCATCGCCTCGAGCGGCTCGAGGTGGGTGGCGTCGATCAGCGTCGGCCAGACCTCGTCGGCAACGGCTCCGCTGTGTTTCGGAATCCGGAGTCGGACCCCGATCTCGCTGGTATCGATTCGAATTCCGGTGTACTGCAATGGGTTCCATGCGGGATGCAGCTGGAGCACCCGAGCGAGCGCGGCATCGTCATCACCGAAGCTCAGAGCGATACGGATTCGTTCCGATGTCAGTCCGGCGATGCCGGTGAACTGCTTGCGCCCGATCTCGGCCGCAGTGGGTTCGTCGGTGCGGTTTCGTATCGCGATGAGGAATCCGAGGGTGAGCAGATGGTGCTGCAGGCACACCTCGTCGGCCATGCGGATCAGTGCGGACCGTGAGAAGTCTGCGAACCGCAAGTCGCTGAGCAACGGCCCCGAATACTCGTTGCACCCGATATCGTCGGGATCGATCGGGTCGAGCTCGATCCTGCTGGCCCGTGAGTTCGCGACGACATCGAAGTTGGCCGGTATCGGTGGTGGGACGTGCGACGGGTCGATGGTGACCTTCCACGCACAGACTGGATGGCGATCTGCGGGCACCCGCGGGGGCCGGTGGATCGGTCGCACCTGCGCGTTCGGGTTGGTGGCGAGCGCGGTGGCGTCGAAGGTTGGGTCCTCGATGTCGTGGCACATCGAGCGCACGTACGCTTCGCCCATCGGCTCCACGTCGGCCAGGGCACCGCAGTGGTCTAGCCAGAACTCGCCGTGATCGTGATCGTCCACGCGGTATCGGAAGTCCATGAACTGCGGCGGTGCACCGATATCCAGTTGCAGCCCTTTGAATATCGTCTCCACGCTGTCGCCGGTGAAGCCGAGCGCGCGCTGCATGCGCCGCGTGTAGACGGGACTGGCCACCTGCCACTCCTCGATCGCGACGGCGGCCATGCCTTCCCGGCCGAAAGCCGCTATGGTGTGCGCCATTCCGGATCGGTCGATGAGGTGACCGCTCAGCAGCAGCTCGGGCACCAGTGTGGCCAGCTCGGCCCGCGTGAGTCCGCTGTAGCTGCTGCGACCATCGAAGGACGGCGTCACCATAGCGACACCGGTGCTTCGCCGATCTTGTACCAACCGGGCAGTGATTCGCCGGAGGTCGCGCGCTCGATCCGCTTTTTCATCCCCTCCGACAGCGCATCGTTGGTGATCATTTGCATGAACAATGCGCTGACGTTGCCGAAGTCGAAGAAGTCACGCTGCCATGACCATTGGAAGTTGCCGCCGTAGCGGAACCAGCTGCCACCGATGCCATCCACCGAATAGTTGCGGCCGTCGGCGCGCTTGTTCTCGTTGACCTGCTTCCATAGGCCGATGAGGTTGCCGCTGCGCTCGTCGATGACCCAGTCCTGGTAGGGATAAGTCCAGCCGTCGAGCCCGTCCATTTCCAAACCGACGGCGATGTCCCGAATTTCGCTGCGACCGACGGCCATGAATTCCTGTTTGGGCCCGTAGTTCCAGCCATAGGTGGCGTCTTCGGTGTAGAACTCTGCGAGTGCGCGCCAATCACCCTCGGCTTCGCACTCCTGGTTGGCCCGTAGCCAGCGGCGTACCATCTCATCGAGTTCGGCGCGGTCGAAATCGGCCATGGTAGTGATCCTTTCGGTTTCTCTGCGAATCTGCTCAGTCGGCGTCGTGGACGATCGACAACGCCTGGGTGGGGCAGTAGCGGACGGCCTGTTCGGCGTCGGCGCGCGCCTCCGGACCCGGATTCGGTGCCAGGATTTCGACCTGGCCGCGCTTGGCGACCGCGAATACCTCGGGCGCTTCTGCTTGACAGACGGCATGGCCCTGGCACAGATCGAGGTCGGCGATGATCTTCACGAATGACTCCCCGAATTGATGGTGCGGACCTGCGCCTCGGGTTGCATCTCGGTCAACTGCAGATGCGCGCCGCGCGGTGCCGACACGACCGCGACGATGGCCGACGCCAGGTTGTGCGCCTTCAACATGCCGGGATGACGCGCGAATCCCCAGGTCGACCAGTCTTCGAGGACCGGGCCGATGATTTCGGCGGTGGCGTCCATGCCCATGCCGGTCATCGTCGGACCGGGACGGACGAGGGAGGCGCGAACGCCGGTGCCCTCGAGCTCCATCCACATCTGTCGCGCCATCGCTTCCACGGCCGCTTTCGCCGATGGGTACGCGCCCATGCGGGGGCGAGGCGTGTGCGCGGTATCCGAGCTGATCATGAGGAAGTCGCCGCGCTGCCGCTCGATCATGCCCGGGATCACGCGATGAACAAGTCTCTGCACGCCCACCAGGTGGACGTTGATCTGGTGCAAGAACTGGTCGGGGTCCATTTCATGGACGAGCGAGAAGGCTAGGTCTCCCGCGCCGGACACCACGATTTCGGCGGGGCCGAGAGCGACCTCGGATGCGGCGACGAAGGCGTCCACGGACTCGGTATCGGTGACGTCGAGCCGGTGGGCGAATGCCTCGCCGCCACTGGTCGAGATTTTCATCGCCAGGGCCTCGCACTGTTCGACACGCCGGGCACCCAATGCCACCGGGTAGCCGAGCTCGGCCAGTGCTTCGGCCGTGGCCGCGCCGATTCCGGAGGATGCGCCGGCGATCAGTACCGGCCGTCGTTCGGGGTGGGGTTCGAACCTGGGCATCAGCGCTCCTCGGTGATGATGGGCAGTTTGGCGCCGCCGCGCACATTGGTTGAGTGAACTCGTTCTATGCTCGCGTCGACCAGCTTGTAGTCGCCCTGCCGCGACACGGCCCAGAACTCCGGGTCCGGAACTTCTGTTCTCGGGCACCGGTAGGTCGGGTGCGGGTCGGCGTGGAACCGGTAGTCGTGGGGATCGAACGTCAACGGCTCGAGGGATGCCGAAGTCATCATTTACACCTCGAATTCGATTGCGCGTACCCGCGAGTACAGGCTGGAAGGCCGCCAGTAAGACATAAAACCGGACATGTGTCTGGACGCTATCATCGACACGAGTCCACCACAACGGTCAGTCTGAATCGCGCGCGCGACGGTGGCCTGATCCTGTTCGGAATCTCCTCGGTAGTGGGAGTTCCATGCGAAGCCATGTGTTCAATCAGGAGCTGACCTATATTCCGAACCCAGGTTCATCTCCCGCGTCCCCAATAGCTCGGCCGACTCATAGTGTGTGATGGCCCGCCCCGAGGAAACACTGCCGTTCACCGAGGCAGGAGCCGGATCCGCCAGTGATGCAGCGGAGTTGGCTGCCGTCGCCAATGGGAATATCGCCCCGCCCGCAGGACTCCGCGCGGGTCAGGAGTGTCGCGCGGCCAAGACGAGGAAGCGTCGTATCGCCCGGTCCGTACGTCGCGGTGACCCGTAAGGCCCATCGAGCGCTACCTGCGTGAGGTGAAGGCCAGCGCATGGGTAAGAGCTTGTTCGACATTGTCGAGCAGAGACCGGATAACCCCGATGCACACCACGCGCGCCGAAATCGACCGCAGCGCTGACTCGGTTTCCGGCTCGTCGATGGCCTCGAGCTCATCGCGGGTGGCCGTTGCGGCGGCCCGGCAGCGCGTGAGTAATCCAAAGCCCTGATGAGCACGGTAACCACCTTGATCTCGCTCTATTCGACTCTGTGCAGTGGTGGGTTCCGGATAACTGGGCCGTCGACTGGCCGAATTTCGGGCGGATATGGCGTAGCTGTTGGCCAGCGGCGGTGTTCGGCTCCTGGGCCCAGGATTGAGGTCGGCTCGCGCAGGGCTTGCGGGGAGGGTTTGAAGTAGCGGCGCGGGTTCTCGGCTTTGGGGTGTGGGGATTTGGCCATCAGTTCGAGCAGGCTGGCGCCGGTTCGCCGAGGTGGGTAAGGCCGGAGTGTCGGAGTGCGTGCAGGTCCCAGCCCGTTCCGGGGCCGTGGAGGGCAGTGGCGGCGGTCTCGCTGTCGAGCGCCGGGGTCAGCTGCTGCGTCTGTGCGGCGGCCGCGACGATATCGGCGGCCGATCGCGGGCTGCCGGTCAGGGGGATAACGCCGACCGCCTTTCCGATACGCCGGCGTCGACCCCCGTATTCTGGCTGTTCGGGCTGGTAGGCGAGAGGTGGTCGGTGATCATGACGGTCGACAACGGACACGTCATCGAGAACATCGGCTACCGGCGTACGATCGGGCCGCCCGTTCTGGGTGTCGAGGCCGTCACATCCCGCGACGTCCGTGCCCGCCTTGTCTGCGACGTGGACGACGTCCGCCCGCGCCGACTCGATTTTCACCAGCTCCTCCTCGTGACCGAAGGGATAGGCGAGCACGAGGTCGACTTCGTCTCCCACCCCTGCGCTCCGGGCACACTGTTGTGGATCCGGTCGGGACAGGTGCAGCGCACCGTACTCTCGCCTGCCCTCGAGGCCTGGTTCATCTTGTTCACCCCTGACTTCCCGCCCCCGCTCCCCGCCGCGGATGGTCTGCTGCGGAACCCCTTCGCGCCGGTCCGGTACGAACTGGACGAGGCCACGCTGCAGCGGCTGCTGCCGATCGTCGAACGGCTCGGCGAGGAGTCGGCCGGTCCGGACATCGATCCGGACCTGCTGCGGCATCTGCTGGCCACACTCATCCTGTACCTGCGCCGGATGCCGGCGGCGCCGGACCCTCGATCACCAGCGGAGGGCGGGGAGATCTTCCGGAGCTTCCTCTGTGAGCTGGAACGTTCCTTCGCGACGACGCGGCGGGTCGAGGACTACGCCGCCCGGCTCGGCTACACCCCCAAGACCCTGACCCGCGCCAGCCTGGCCGCTACGGGCCGCTCGGTAAAGCACGTCATCGACGCCCGGGTCGCGCTCGAGGCCAAGCGGCTGCTGGCGCACACGGATCAGACGGTCGCCGCCATCGGCAGCAGTCTCGGGTTCCCCGAGCCGACCAACTTCACCAAGTTCTTCATCCGCAACGCCGGGGTCACGCCCTTGCGGTTCCGGGAGACCGCCCTCGCGCCGTAGCCGCGAAGAGTCCGTTTTCTACCATCTTCAGTCCAAGGCCGACCTCGCCACCAGCACAGACAGCAGAGAAAGTTGAGTGGTCAGTAAATTTGGATGAAAGGCGACCATGCCCACTCTGCTGCACATCGACGCGTCCCTGTGGCCCGAAGACGTCTCCACGTCCCGCTCGGTCACCGCGACCTTCCGCCGGGAGTGGGAGGCGCAGCACCCCGGGGGGACGGTGATCCACCGCGACCTGGCGGCCGAACCGCTGCCCCACCTCGACGCCCGCGCGTACACCGCCGGTGCCGGGGACTTGCTGCGCGACGCCCTCGCAACCGAACTCGAGCAGGCAGACGCCATCGTTGCCGGCGCGCCGATGTACAACTACACCATCCCCTCGACCCTCAAGGCCTGGCTCGACCACATCATCATCCTCGGGCGCACGGCGGGAGAGCTGCCGTCCGCCGCGGGGACGCCCACCGTGGTCGTGGCCAGCCGAGGTGGCGGCTATGGGCCGGGCACGCCGCGCGAGTCCTTCGAGTTCGTCACGACCTACCTCGAGAAGACCCTCGGCGACACGCTCGGTCTCGACGTGGAGTTCATCATCCCCGAGCTCACGATGGCACCGCATGTCCCTGCCATGGCCGACCTGATCGACATGTCCCATGCCTCGCGCCACAAGGCCCACGAGGACGCCGCCGCGCGAGCCAAGATCCTCGCCGCGAAGGCCGCCTGACCCGGTGACCGACCGCCGTACCTGTCAGTGGGTGCGGGAAGCGCCGGGCCCGATGAGGCTGGTCAGTTCGCGCATGGCCTGGGGTGAGGGTTTGAAGTAGCGGCGCAGGTTCTCGGCTTTGCGGTGTCGTGATTCGGCCATCAGTTCGAGCAGGCTCGCGCCGGATTCGCCGAGGTGGGTGTGGCCGGAGTGGCGGAATTCGCGCAGGCCCCACCCGGTTCCGGGACCGTCGGTCGCGGTGCCGGCGTCGAGGAGATCGCGGGCCTGGTCGTAGGACAGTCGTGCGAGTCCGGTGTCGGGGCACAGGTCCCGGTCGGCGAGGTACTTTCCGGGTCCGGGTCGGGGTGGGTGACGAACACCGGTCCGTGGGTGCGGCCGCGCAGCAACCGCGGGAGCAGCCGGGCGGTGCAGGCGTCCCAGTAGACGGTCTCGAGGACGTGTTCGTGGTGGGCAGCGCCGCAGTGGCGGGTGCGCGGCTTGGCCCCTTGGATTTCACCCGGGCGCACCGGCCCGCCAGGTCGAGGTCCTCGATGTTGAGCTGGAGCAGTTCCTCTGCGCGGGCGCAGGTTTCATACAGCATCCGCCACAGTGTCTTCTCCCGCCGATGGATCTCCGCCGAGGCCCGCGCCAACACGAACCCCGCCAGCACATCGGTTTCGAACGCCGCCAGCTCCTCCGGGCTCGCCAGCTCCCGACGTTCCCACAGATCCCGCACCGCTGCCGGGCTCAACCCGGCACCCTCACCTTCAGCTCGGACCGCAGAACCTCGGACCCGCCGAATCTACTTCAGAAATCCCGAGATCTGATCAAAATCCGAAAACCAGATCAGGACCCACGAAACCAACAGCTCCCAGGCCGGACGTCCAAACGAACGCCAGAGGAACTCAGGGGTTATCTCTTAACTGTGTCGGCCATGTGCTCGCGATGTGGGTGCGCGGCAGCGCGTGAGCTGAGTGAGTGGATGGAGCCGCTGCCGAAGGTCAACGGCAAGCCCATACGGTGCTCACGTGCGGCGATGATTTCGGCCGCGATGGAAACTGCCGTTTCCATGGGAGTTGCCCCGCCGATGTCCAGGCCGATCGGTGCGTGTAACCGTGCCAGCTCGGCGTCGGTGACACCTCGATCGCGCAACTGCTGAGCGCGCTGCGCGCTGGCTTGCCGTGAGCCCATTGCGCCCACGAATGCGACCGGCAGCCGTAATGCACTCTCCAGCAGTGGAATATCGAACTTGGGGTCGTGAGTCATTACGCAGAGTACGGTTCGCTCATCCAGTGTTGTCGACCTGAGATAGCGCTCGGGTCGGTCCACGACAACGAGATCAGCTTCCGGAAACCGGGCCTCTGTCGTGAACAATGGACGTGCGTCGCACACCGTGACGTGATATCCGAGCAGCTTTCCTAACCGGGTCAAATCCCGGGCGAAATCTACCGCGCCGAACACGATCATTCGCGGTGCAGGTGTAAAGGGTTGTAGGAACAATAGACCGTCGCCGAGCCCGGCAGCGGACAGGTCGACCAGCGCATGGTGTCCCGAGTTGACGGCGTCCTGGATGGGCTTCATGAGTCCGCTAGCCGAGCAGACGTCTCGGCCGAGTCCGACGAGGCCGCCGTCCTCGTAGCGGAAATGGGTGATGATTTGTGGGTCGTCGAGAACTGTGCAGAGAGCGGTCGGGCGTCGGTCGATCTCGGCCCGCCGGATATGGCGGAGATGCTCGATCAACGTGTCCGATACCTTCTCGATGAGCACTTCTATTGTTCCGCCGCAGGTAAGGCCGATGTCGAGAAGGTCGTTGTCGGTGATACCGAAGCAGACGCGGCTTGGAACGCCGGATTCGAGTACGGATTCGGCAGCCGTGACCGTAGCCGCTTCGACGCAACCGCCGGAGATACTGCCGAGGACCTCGCCGACAGCCGTTATCGCCATCGCGGCGCCTGGCGGTCGGGGGGTGCTGGCGGAGGTGTCGATCACGGTCGCCAAAGCGGAGGGCATTCCCGCCGTATGTCGTTCGATCAGCTGGTCGATCAACTCCAGCATGGGGTACCTCTCATAGCGAATACTAACTAGCATTAGTTTGGAATGTACTAGTGCGTGGTCGATCAGGCAACGTATGCCTGAATCGGTGCGCGATCTCTGACTGAGATGATGAAATGGTGACCGAGCACATCGATCGACGATCCGCTGACTTGCCCGCCGTGACCAGGGCCGACGTTCGCGATGCCGCGCTGACCCTGTTCGCCGAACGGGGATACCACGGGACCAGCTTGAAGGAAGTAGCGCAGCGGTTGGGCATCCGCACTCCAAGCCTGTATAACCACATGGACTCGAAGGCTTCGCTGTTGAGCGAGATTGTGCTCGAGACGCTTGATCATGTCACCAATGATTTCCAGAAGGTGATGGCAGAAGTGGACGGACACTCCGCCAAATTGCGTGCGGCGACCGAGGTCTACGCACTGCGGCACGCTACTCACCGTCGCGAGGCCCTCGTGGTCAATCAGGACACAACACACCTCGAGGAACCGGATCGTAGTGTGGCCCAGGATATTCGCCGGCGACACGAGCGGGCGTTTCGACAGATCATCATCGACGGTCGGCGCGAGGGAGTCTTCACAGTCGATTCTCCGAAGCTCGCCTCGTTCGCCATTCGTGAGATGTGCGTCAGCGTCGCACGCTGGTTTCGTGACGACGGGGATATGACGCCGCAGCAAGTTGCTGAGTGGTATGGGGATTACGCGTTGCGCATTGTCGGCGCTGGAAACTCATGACCGCTGTTCGGGTCGCATTGATCAAAGACGCCCCGAAGGCTCGTATGGGTCTGCGATGCCGGCGTATCGAGTCTCCAGATACTCGTCGATACCCTCGGCACCGCCTTCGCGACCCAATCCGGATTGCTTCACTCCGCCGAATGGGGCTGCGGGATTGGAAACAACTCCGACGTTGATCCCGATCATCCCGCTCTCGACAGTTTCGAGCAAACGGAGGGTGCGGGCAGCGTCGCGGGTGTACGCGTAGGCGACCAGACCGTATTCGGTGTCGTTTGCGGCTGTCACCGCTTGGGCCTCGGTACTGAATCGCACGATAGGTGCGACAGGGCCGAAGATTTCCTCACGGAGCAGGCGCGAAGCCGGATCGACGTCGGCGAGAACAGTCGGCTTGTAGAAGTAGCCGGGCCCGTCCACGATGGCACCGCCGGTTCGGATTACGGCACCCTCACGGATGGCGTCCTCGACGAGTTCATGGACCTTGCTGCGCGAGTCCTCATCGATCAGTGGACCGATTTGCGTGGCGCTGTCGATGCCTGGACCGACGTTGAGGGCAGCCATTTTTCGGGCCAGTTTGTCGGTGAATTCGTCGGCCACCGAGTCGTGCACCAGGAAACGGTTGGCGGCCGTGCACGCCTCACCCATGTTGCGTAGCTTGGCAAGCAACGCTCCTTCGACGGCAGCGTCCACATCGGCATCCTCGAATATCAGAAAGGGCGCATTGCCGCCGAGTTCCATCGAAGTGCGAAGCACCTGTGCCGCGGAATCGGCGAGCAGGCGCCGACCGACCTCGGTCGATCCCGTGAAGGACAGCTTGCGGAGTCTCGGATCGGTGACAATCCCCGAAGTTACCGCTCCCGCAGAGGAAGTCGGTATTACGTTCAGCACGCCTGCGGGTAGGCCTGCCTCGGAGATCACGCTGGTCAGCAGCAGTGATGTCAATGGTGTGAGAGCTGCGGGTTTGAGTACCATCGTGCAGCCGGCGGCGATGGCGGGCGCGATCTTGCGTGTTGCCATCGCGAGCGGAAAATTCCACGGCGTGATCAGCAGCGATGGCCCAACGGGGCGTTTGTGTACGAGCAGCCGGGTTCTGCCGTCGGGGGCTGTGGCGTAGCGGCCTCCGATACGGACGGCCTCTTCGGCGAACCACCGCAGGAATTCGGCGCCGTATGCGACTTCGGCTCGCGACTCGGCCAGAGGCTTACCCATTTCGAGCGTGATCAAGGTCGCGAACTCCTCGGCGCGGGCGACTACCGCGTCGAACGCTGAGTAGAGGATCGCCGAGCGCATTCGCGGGGAAGTGCGCGCCCACTCGTTCTGCGCGGCTGCGGCGGAGTCGAGCGCGTCCCTGCCGTCCCCGGGTGTTGCGTCCGCGACCTGCATGAGAACAGACCCGTCGGCAGGGTTGTGTACGTGAAACAGCTTGTTGTTCTCCGCATCTCGCCAGCGGCCATCGATAAAGAGCCGAGGCTCGAGGGTGTCGACGACGGCATCGGCTGTTGCGGTAATGGTCACGCTGGTCTCAATTCTGATCGAAGACGATCACTTGGCGGACGGCCTTGCCGTCGGCCAAGTGATCCATTGCCGAGTTGATCTCGGACAGTCGGATACGGGAGGTGATGAGTTTCTCGACCGGCAGCCTGCCCTCGCGCCACATCTGCGCATAGATGGGTATATCGCGTCCAGGTACAGCCGATCCCAGATAGCTACCGGTGATCGTGCGCG
>NZ_BDBY01000121.1 GCF_001613225.1 Nocardia pseudovaccinii NBRC 100343 | reverse complement strand
TTCGATCACGACCGCCGCCGTGATCCCGCGTTCGGCGATCTCCTGGGGAGAGTATCCGATCGCCCCCGCCATGCGCGCATGGTCGAGTTTGTCCGGGATCGCGTCGACGCCGATGACTTCGCCATGTCCAGCTGCGACGGCAGTAAGCAGCGCTGCCATTCCGACGCCACCGAGTCCGACAACCATTACCGTGTCGTCCGGTCGGGGTTGTGCCGCATTGATGATCGCGCCACCACCGGTCAACACCGCGCAGCCGAGGACAGCGGCGACGTCGGGTGGCACATCGTCATCGACGGGCACCACAGAGCGGCGGTCCACGACAGTGTGTGTTGCGAACCCGGAAATGCCGAGATGGTGTTTGACCGCAATGCCGTTGCGATGCAGTCGGACTCCGCCGCCGAGGAGTGTTCCCTCGTTGTTGGCAACTGTGCCGGGTGTGCAAGGCAGGCGTCCGTCAGTGTCACAGGCCCGACACCTACCGCAACGGGGTAAGAACGTCATGACCACCCGTTGTCCGACGGTCAGATCATCTACGCCGGGTCCCAGCCGTTCTATGCGTCCGGCGGCCTCGTGTCCGAGCAGCATCGGAGTCGGCCGGACTCGGTTGCCATCGACGACCGACAAATCGGAGTGGCAGACGCCGGCGGCCTCGACGCGGACCAGAATTTCTCCCGAGCCGGGTGGTTCGAGGTCGAGTTCACCCACCACGATCGGTTTCGACTGTGCATAAGGACGACTCCGACCGATCTGCTCGAGCACCGCGCCGCGTATCTTCATCAGTTCTCCGTTCCTGCGGGCCCAACCCACTTCAAGAGGTGGCGTCGCAGGTTGCGACGATCCCGGCTCGTGGCGCAACCAGATACCCCTCGGCGGCTTCGATGCAGTTGTCCAGGTACATCACCATCCGGTCGCCGTCGGTGACACCTGCCTCGATAAGGTGACCCGCCAGATGTGCAGTTCGGCTATCGACTTCGCTGTAGGAGACGGCCTTGCGCTCGTCCACGAACGCGATGTCATTCGGGCGCAACGCCGTATGTTGTTTCAGAAGTGTGGGGATGGGTGCGATCACGTCGGTGTGGATCATCAATTCTCTGTACTAATTAGTGGTAATTAGTCTACGGGTGGTCGAAGCTCGTGCCGGATTCCGAGCTGGAACGGCCTGCGAGCGTCGCCTCGTCGCTATGGTGCGTATTCCTCGAGTAGTGCCCGGATCTGGGTCGGTACGGCGGTGGGCTGGCGCGATCGCCTGTCGACATATACGTGAACCCAACGGCCACGAGCTGCGATTGGGAGCGATGCGGAGTCGACGTGACTGGTGATCTCGAACAGTCCGAGGTCATAGGCCACGCTGCTATGACCCAGTCGAGCGATGCGCAAGGCGACGAGAACATCGTTCGGGTAGGTGACCTGCTGAAAGTAGCGGCATCCGGATTCCGCGACAACGCCGAGGACGTCGGAACTCGTGGCATCGAACCCGGTCTGTTCGATGATCCAGCTGTTGATCGCGGCATCGAACAGTTCGTAGTAGACCGCATTGTTGAGGTGGCCGTACATATCGTTGTCGGACCACCGCGTGGTCATCTCGCGGGTGACGGAGAAGTCTGCGATACGCAGGGCGCTATCGTCGCGCTCCGCGGTTGATGTCATGGATCCACCTGTTTCTTCTCGTTGGGCGGTCCTGAGCTGATGTGCCACCCGCAAGTCAGTCTACAATGCTAACGATGATTAGTTAGTTGATTCGAACTGAAGAAGTTACATGATGCGCCTGGTCGGATTATCGGAGTGAAGCCGCGCAGCCCAGCGTGGAACCCGGGGGTCGGGCGTCAGCGATTCGTGGGTAGTGTGCGTCAATCACATACGCGGGCAAAGCTATGCGCGTGCACGACGATGCATCCTGTTGTGCGCGGGCATCTTCGGTGTGCGGGTCGATCCGAACGGCTTTGGTTAGTCCAGTAGGTCGACGATTTGGGTGGTGTCGTCGACATGCAACATGTATTCGCGAGCTGCCTTCATGTGTTTTATCCAGAATTTTTCGGCGCCTTCGCCGTCCTTGGCCTGTATGAGTGCGACCAGTTTCTGGTACGCGCGGAGGGCGCGTTGGTCTTGCGTGGTGAATTCGGCGTGTTTCGTCGGGTTGTCGTGGATGACCTTGGCCATGTGCTGGGTGAGGATCTCGGTCAGCATGCTGACTACGGCGGTGAGTGTTTTGTTGCCCGCCAAGTCGACCAGGTGAAGGTGAAACCGCACCGATGCTGCAGTGAACTCGGCGGGGGAGTCGACCAGCATCTTGATTTGATCGACTTCGGCCGCCAAGGCTTTGCGTGCTGCGGCATTGCCGCGTTCGGCCAGGACGCGGGCTGCGGACGGTTCGATCAGCATTCTTGCTTCGTACACGTCCTGCAGGCTCGTGCCCGATAGTGTGAGTAGAAGGCCGAATTGGGATGCGGCGGCCTCGGGGCCGGGGATCGTTACGCGGGCGCCGCCGGGTGGGCCCCGCCGGATCGTCACAAGCGAGTCTGCCTCGAGTAGTCGGAATGCCTCTCGGAGGGTGGGGCGCGATACTCCGAACATCTCGATCAGTTGAGGTTCGGTGGGTAGCCATTCACCGTCGCTGATCTCTCCTCGGGCGATCATCTGACGGATCCGGTTGGCGATCATCTCGGGAACCTTCTTCGGGCGCACGCGATCTCGCTCCGAGCGTGTGACGATCTTCTTTGCCGTCGTCACCCGTGCCTCCCAACGCCCTTGATCTTCGTCCGCGCCGACCCGATCGGGGCCGGGAGCTGAATATAGCTCATCTGGTGCCGACTGGCCGGTGGCGTGAGCGGCGGCAGCCTTAGCGTGACGGCGTCCAGCATCGATCGCGATTCGCTAGTTCGGATAGATCATTGCCATGTCTGCCGTTCATCATGCCATGGGGTGCCGGACGGCCGAGTCGCTGGCGAATTCTGTCCCATTGCATTTAGTTAATATATATTCTTGCGCCGTGGCGCCTGCGCCCGCGCGCTCTCGAGGTAGTCGCAACCCGCCGGTTGACACGGCCGCGTCGACCGTCGTACGTTGTACTAACGAATATTAGTTAGGGGCACTGGTGGAACTACTCAACACGTTCGCGGTGGATTGTCCGCTGGATCGGGCATGGGATGTTCTGACCGATGCCGGGCGCGTCATCCCCTGCCTGCCGGGGGCGGTGCTGGTGTCGGTGAATGGCGACGAATTCGAAGGCGCCATCAAGATCAAACTGGGCCCGGTGTCGCTGCAATACGCCGGGATCGGACGATTCCTCGAACGAGATGCCGACAGTTGGACGGTGGTGATTCGAGGCGAGGGGAAGGACGTCCGGGGCCAGGGCAACGTCGCCGTGACCATCACCCTCACATTGTCCGAGCAAGGGGCTGGGACGGAAGGTCGCGTTCGGACCGACTTTGCCCTGTCCGGTCGTGCGGCGCAATTCGGGCGCGGCGTGATCGCCGACGTAACGAACAAGGTGCTGGATCAGTTCGTCCGGAATCTCGAGGCCGAAGTGTCGGGGTCGGGTGCGGAGCGTCCTTCGGTGTCGGCACGGTCGGGTGCGATTGACGATGTCGAGCCACTGAACGTCATGGACACGATGAATGGCGTGGTAGCGAAGTATCTGCTGCCTGTGGTGGGAGCGGGGATCGCGGTGGCGGCCTCGGTGCTGCTTGTGCGTCTACTGACGCGAACCGTGCAGCCGAACCGGACCTACGGGGTCCCGCGGGCTTGCGGTCCGGAAGTTTCGCTCGCAATTCCGCACGTGATCGTTACCTTCAGCTCGGGGGTACCGGCATGAAGGTGGGTTCGATCGGCATCGTGCCCGTGCTGGATGGTTCCGGGCGTGAGATTGCCCGAGAAGTCTTGTCGAGGACAGGTGAGCAGCGAGATCCCTGGCTCGCCCACGAGGATTTGCTCGATTCGCAGGGCAATCTCGAACTGCAAGTCGGCGGCTACCTGATCCGTGCCGGTGACCGCACGATCTTGGTGGACACCGGAGTCGGCACCATCGACAACGGAAAATATCGCGGCGGACAGTTTCTGGAGAGCCTGAAATTGCAGGGGGTCGAACCGACGGATGTCACCGACGTGGTCCTTACTCACCTGCACTTCGATCATGTCGGGTGGGCTACGAAGAAGGGGATGACCGTCTTCGAGAATGCGACTTACCGTGTGCATCAGGCGGATTGGGAGCATTTCGTGGAAAGCCCTGATGCCGAGCCGGGGGCGGTTCGCAAGCTTGCGCCGCTGTCCGATCGGTTGGAGCTCTTCGGCGGTGACACGACCCTGGCGCCGGGAATCGATGTGAGGCATGCTCCCGGTCACACACCGGGATCGACGGTCTTGATCGTGTCGATGGGCCGGGAGCGTGCCGCGCTGGTCGGCGACCTTGCCCACGCGCCCATGGAATTCACTGAGTCGAACTGGCAATTTGCATTCGACTTCGATCCTGAGCAAGCGACGGCGACCCGTGCCGAATTCGTTGCCGAGTTCGCTGACACCGGCACAGCGGTGTTGGCGGCGCACTTTCCGGGCCTGCGCGCTGGTCGTTTGGTCACCCGAGCAGGCCGAATCGAATGGACATACGATATGGAAGAGACCGTCTGACAATGGATTTCAAGCTTAGTGACAAGACCGTCCTGGTGACCGGAGCCGGTCGCGGATTGGGCAGTGCGATCGGCATGGCGTTCGCGGCCGAGGGTGCCAACGTCGCCTTCCACTACAACTCGTCCGCGGCGGGGGCCGAGGAGGCTGCGAAAGAAGCCGCCGCACTGGGGGTTCGAGCCATCGCGGTTGGCGCCGATCTTGCCGACGGCAATGCGGTGCGGGCCGCGGTCGATTCGGTGAAGGCTCAGCTGGGGCCGATCGACATCCTTGTCAACAACTCTGCAGTGACGCAGAGCAAACCGTTTCTGGAGTCGACCGAGGATGATTGGGCACCGCAGGTCGGTATTACGGTTACTGGCACGCTTCGTATCACCCAGGCGGTTGCTCAGCAAATGGTGGACAACAAGGTCGAAGGATCGATCATCAGCCTGATGGGCGATTCCGGACGCGTCGGTGAATCGCGCTTGCTGGTCACCGCAACCACTCGTTCAACGACACTGGGCTTGACCAAGTCGCTCGCAAAAGAGTTGGCGCGATACAAGATTCGTGCCAACGCGGTATCCATCGCGCTCGTGCAGACCGGAAGCTTGGACGAGCACACAGGTAATGCGGACGACGAGAAGATGAAGCGGATCCTCTCGGCGTACCCGTTGCGACGTTTTGGTCGGCCCGAAGACGTAACTCCGACCATTCTTCTGCTCGCCTCGCCGCTGTCGTCGTGGACCACTGGTCAGGTGCTGTCGGTCAACGGCGGGTATGCGATGCCGTGAGTTCCCGGATCCCTGTGCACGGTGCGAAAGCGGTCGGCCGCAGCGTCCGTCGCAAAGAAGACGGTCGGCTGGTCACCGGCCACGGGCGGTATGTGTCCGATATCGACCTCCCGAGGATGCGGCACGTCGCTTTCCTGCGCAGTCCCTACGGCCACGCCGCGATCCGGTCGGTCGACGTGTCTGCGGCATCCCGCATGCCGGGAGTCCATGCCGTTTTCACCGGTGACATGTCCGAGTTCCGGTCGGCTCGACTCGTCGCGCAGTCGGCATTGCCGAGTTATATCGAGACGGCTCAGCCGATTCTCGCATGGGAGAAGGCGCGATTCGCGGGTGAAGCAGTCGCGGCTGTCGTTGCGGACAGCCGGTATCTTGCCGAGGATGCTCTCGAGCACATCGATGTGACGTACGAGGAACTGCCTGCCACTGTGCGGACCGGAGTCGTACCCGCGGTCCCTGTACACGATGAGGCACCCGACAATGTGTTGCTTCACCGCACTTTTACCGCGGGCGATGTGGACGCGGCCTTCGACGTTGCGGCGGTCGTGGTGGAGCGAGAGCTCACCACGAATCGCCACGCCGGCAATCCGATGGAGTGCCGTGCGGGAGTGGCGGTGTGGGACGCGTATGAGGACAAAGTTACGCTCTGGTCGGGCACCCAGATTCCACACCTGGTGCGAAACATGCTCGCAGAACTGCTCGGGTTGGCTGAGGGCAACGTCCGAGTGGTGGCGCCGGATGTCGGCGGCGGATTCGGAACCAAGGGTGTGCTCTATCCCGAAGACGTCGCGTTGTGTCTTATGGCCCGGGCGATGCGCGGCTATCCGGTGAAATGGGTCGAGGATCGCGCCGAGCATTTGCAGGCCGCCGCACACGCCCGCGACCACAGGTATCGAATGAAGGCCGGATTCGCTTCGGACGGAACCCTTTTGGCGCTCGATGCCGACGTCTCATGCAATGTCGGTGCCTATTCGGTGTATCCCTGGACGGCAGGAATCGAACCATTGATGGCGGGTGGGCTTCTGTCGGGGCCCTACCGCCTCGACAACTACCGATGCACTGTCCGCGGCGTCGCGACGAACACGGCGTACGCCGGTCCTTACCGCGGCGTCGCCCGGCCGGCAACCGTGTTCGCCATGGAGACCGTGCTCAACGCGGCGGCCGCCGAACTCGCCCTGTCCGACCTGGAGATTCGGCGCAAGAACCTGGTGCGGCCCGCCGACATTCCCTACCGTATGCCGAGCCGGCTGATCGACGACTCAGGGTGGTACGGCGAATGTCTCGAAAAATGTGTCGCAGCAATCGATTACGACGCCTTTGTGATCGAACAGCAACGCCGATCCGCGACGTCGGAGAACCCGATCGGGGTCGGATTCGCCTGTTACAACGAGCTGACCGGACTAGGGCGTGCGGCGGCGGCCGGACCGCGCATGCCATTCCGGACCGGCCACGAAGCCTGCACGGTTCGTATAGAACCGGACGGTACGGTGACAGTGTTGAGCGGGGTGACCGCACAGGGGCAGGGGCTCGAGACCACGATCGCGCAAGTCGTTGCGGACGCGGTCGGTGTCGAGTACGACTCGGTGAACGTGCGCATCGGTGACACCAACGAATCTCTCTGGGGCTTCGGGGCCTTTTCGTCGCGACAAGCCGTGATCGGAGGCGGCGCCGCACATCAAGCGGGACAGACAGTGCGAGACAAGATTCTTCGACTGGCGTCGGCGGTGTACGACGTTGCCGAGGTGAATATCGCGGACGGCCGGTTGTGGGGATCCGAGGGCGAAAAGCCGCTCGGGACGCTCGCCGAGCTGGCCCGTATCGCATACCTCGAGTCGAACAAGTTGCCCGAAGGCATCGAGCCGGGACTCGAGGCTACCCGGTTCTACGATCCCATCCGCGGTGCATTCGCGGCAGGCGCACAGGCGGCGATCATCGAAATCGACCGCGCGACAGGTGAACTCACCATTCTACGGTGGGTGTGCGCCGAGGACGCGGGACGAGTGATCAACCCTCGGATCGTCGATGGGCAGATTGCCGGCTCGATCGCCCAGGGCATCGGTGGAGCCATGTACGAGCATCTGGTTTACGACGATCTCGGCAACCTGTCCACTGGCACCCTCATGGACTATCTGATGCCAACCAGCCACGAAGTGCCCGAACTCACGATCGAGCATGTCTCCCAGCCTGCCGACAATCCGCTCGGCGTGCGGGGCGTCGGCGAGGGCGGCACCCTCGGCCCGAACGCGGTGCTGGCCGGTGCCGTGCGCAACGCCCTCGGCGTCGAGATGCTCGACCTGCCGATCACACCGGACCGAATCTGGGAAGCGCTGCAATGATCACAACCAAGCTGGACGGGGGTGTCGCCGTGATCACCATCGCCCGGCAAGAGAAGCGCAATGCCCTGGACCTCGAGCACCTCGAGCTGCTCGAGTCCGCGGTAGCGGCGTGTCTGGGGACGGGCACTCGCGCCGTTGTCATCACAGGCTCCGGCAGCAGCTTCTGCGCAGGCGCCGACCTCGACAGTGTGTACTCCCATACGTTTCGCACCACTCTGTACAGCATGCTGAGCTTGCTGACGGCGGCGCCGGTCCCGGTGATCGCGGCAGTGAACGGCCCGGCCATCGGCGCGGGGACGCAGCTCGCGATAGCGTGCGACCTTCGTGTTGCGGCACCGGAGGCGGTATTCGCCGTTCCGACGGCGCGTAACGGTCTCGCAGTGGACCCGTGGACAATCCGCCGGTTGGCGCTGCTCGCTGGTGGTGGAACCGCTCGGGCACTGCTGCTGGCATGTGAAACATTCGACGCCGAGCGGGCGCTCGGCCGCGGGTTGGCCGACCGGCTCGGCACCATCGGGGACGCTGTGGACTTGGCACATGAGATCGCGATCTGTGCTCCGCTGTCGTTGACCTACTCCAAGCGGGTGCTGGGCGAGCTCGAACTCGACGATTGGAGCGATGCGCTGCACGAAGAGTTCGGAAAGTGCTGGAACAGTTCAGATTTCGATGAAGCTCGGCGAGCTCGCGCCGATGGTCGGAAACCAAGGTTCACCGGAAAGTGAGGCACCCACGGTGAAGGCTGCGCAGTTCGAATACTGCCGTCCGGGAAGTGTCCGCGCTGCGGTGGACGCGTTACGGACCTCCGGTGGCGACGGGAAGATCATCGCTGGAGGCCAGAGCCTCGTTCCCGTGCTGGCGATGCGTTTGGGTCGCCCTTCGGTCCTGGTCGATATCAATCGCATTCCGGGACTTGCGCGCATCGAGTCGATCGACGATCGCACCATTCGAGTCGGGGCATTGGTTCGACACCGCAGTCTCGTAGAGCAGCGCGCGATGCCGCTGCTGTCCGAAGCCGCTTCCTGGATCGGGCATACGGCGATTCGAACCCGAGGCACGATAGGCGGCAGTATCGCGCATGCTGATCCGGCAGCTGAACTGCCGGTGGTAGCGGCGGCGGTGGACGCGAATATCCATGTTGCGGGTGCGGCCGGAACACGAACGCTTTCCGCCGCAGAGTTGTTCATCGGTCCCCTGGCGACTTCTCTCGGTGACTCGGACGTCCTCACCGCCGTGGACCTGCCACTTCCGACGCGATGGGGGTTTGCCGAACTATCGCGGCGTCAGGGGGATTTCGGGCTCGTCACAGTGGTTGCGGCAGAGGTCGATGGACAGATCAAGATCGCGATCGGTGGTGTCGGCCCGGTGCCCGTCCGTCCGAGGGAAGCCGAGGAGATTCTGGCCGGCGGATCGGCAGCGCGGTCGAGGCTGGCCGAGGCCGCCAAGGCGGCCGCAGTGGCTGTAACCGTCGGCACCGACATTCACGCTTCGGCAGCCTATCGCCGCGCAATGACCGAGGAGTTCACTCGCCGGGCGCTGGAGCAGCTGACAAGTTCGGTATCGAAGGGAGCTGCGTGATGCGGGTCGAGTTCACTGTTAACGGCCGTCGGGAGTCCGTTGATGTAGAGCCGCGCCGGACGCTCGCCGATGTGTTGCGGGAAGAGTTGGGGCTCACCGGAACCCACCTCGGATGCGAGCACGGTGTCTGCGGTGTCTGCACCGTGCTCGTCGATGGCGGGGCCGTACGCGCATGTCTGATGTTCGCGGTCCAAGCCGATGGCTCGTCAGTAACGACTGTGGAGGGGATGGCCGCCGAGGACGGCGCGATGCATCCCCTGCAGCGGGCGTTCTGTGACCACCACGGACTGCAATGCGGTTTCTGCACACCCGGAATGCTGATGTCCGCACTCGACCTGCTGCACCGCGTTCCTCCTCCGAGCCGGCAGCACATTCGTGAGGAGCTGTCGGGGAACATCTGCCGGTGCACCGGTTACTCCGGAATCGTCGACGCTGTGGAAGCGGCAGCGCGAGAGCTCAATTCGCTGTCAGAAGCCGATTAATGCAAGTCGAACACTAATTCAACACAAGACCACTAGCAGGAGATAATCGATGCAGTACAACGACGTTGCGATCCCGCTGGGTCAGGCTTGGTCGTCGCCGTTCGCGAAATGGCAAGGGGCGCTCGCGGAAACCTCCAGCCTCGATCTCGCTGTCGCGGTCACGTCGCGAGCGCTCGCCGACCGCGGAGTCGACGTGACGCGGTTCGATGGTGTCGTCATGGGATGGACTGTGCCGCAACAGGATCTGTTCTTCGGTGCCCCTACTCTGGCGGCCCGGCTTGGCGCAGTGGGCCTCACCGGCCCAATGGTCGGCCAGGCATGTGCGACCGGGGTAGCCGCGTTACACGCCGCCGCGGCAGCGGTGATGACCGGCGCGACACGACAGCTGGTGGTTGTCACGGATCGTACATCGAACGGGCCGACTCTGAGCTGGCCGAAGCCGAGTGGTCAGGGCGGTGCGCCGGTGCTGTCGCATTGGGTACTGGACAGCTTCGCCCGAGACCCGTGGGCGGGCGAATCGATGCTTGCCACCGCCGAGGCGGTTGCGGGCGAGAACGGTATAACGCGCGAAGAACTGGATGACCTGACCGCTCTGCGCTGGGAGCAGTACCAGACCGCGCTGGCTGAGGACCGGCGCTTTCAGCGCCGGTACCAGGTTCCGGTTGACATCGAACGGCCCAAGGGCGCAGTGACCCTCGAATCGGACGAAGGGACCCGATCGAAGGAACGCGCCGCAATCGGGGCTTTGCCGCCAGCCGGGCCGGGCGCCGTGCACACATACGCGTCCCAAACCCATCCCGCGGACGGGTGCGCTGGCGCCGTTGTGACAACGACTGCCGAAGCCAGGTCGGCATCGTCGGAAGGTGTCGTCCGCATCCTCAGCAGCGGATTCGCTCGCGCGGGCAGGAGTCGAATGCCGGAGGCTCCCGTTCCGGCCGCACGCGCGGCACTCGACGCGGCGGGTTTGGGCATCGGTGAGGTGCACGCTATTGCGACACACAACCCGTTCGCCGTGAACGACGTCTATTTCTGTCGTGAGACCGGCGTCAAGCCCGAAGACATGAATGTGTTCGGGTGCAGCCTGGTATTCGGGCATCCCAACGGCCCCACCGGATTGCGGTCTATTGCCGAGCTGATCGAGACACTACGGCTGCGTGGTGGTGGAGTTGGCCTGTTCACCGGCTGCGCCGCCGGTGACACCGCAGCCGCGATGGTTGTCGAAGTAACAGATCGGTAGGTCGGGACACAGTCAGTCCGCCAGCAGAGCGCGTGTTTGATATGAGACTGGGGCAGTGAGCATTCCGACCCAGCCGTCGACGTAATTATGCAGCTGCGCCTCGCTGATGCGATTGGTGCGGGCACTGGCGCCGAGTAGATTCAGCACACTGCTGTACAGCTGGAATGTGCGTCCTCGGCGAATCCGCTCGGGCAAGTCCTGCAGGGCCGCTTCGACCAGTTGCTCCATCCGGTCGGTGCTCCACGTGTCCTCGAGGTGATCCGGCCAGTAAGAGCTGCGAGCCTCGGGATCCTCGCTGAGCCGCGCCAGGAACGCGACGAACATCTCACCGGCCCGGATGCTATTGGCCAACGGCCGAACCATGAGCCAGACGACCGCGCGCGGGTCGGCCTCGGTGCCTTCGGTGCGCATCTGGTCGAGCATCACCTGCCGGTCCGCGTCGAGTCCGGCGAGTCGGTATTCGATGAGCGCTCTGACCAGACCTTCCCGGGACCCGAAATGGTAGCCGATCACCGATGAGTTGGATTGGCCGGCGGCCAACTGGATTTCGCGCAGCGTGACCGCATCGACGCCGCGCGCTGCGAAGAGGCGCTCCGCCGCTTCCATCAGGGCAACTCGTGTCGACTCGCCCGTCGAGTGCTTGCGGCTACCGGGGCGCTCGGCTGTTCGTGTCATTCCTGTCATCGAACCACTCGTTCCCGTGATCTCATGGATTCTAATGCTGAGATATTACATGTGCACCGAACATGCGGTAGCAGATGTCAGACGGCGCGGGAGTCCGTCACAATTTAATGACTGACTATTAAAAATGTCTGGACGTTGGGGCACGGTGGTGCCATGCTGGGTGGTGGCTGCCAGCCCGACGAACGGCACCAGGAAGCGCCCTCGAACCAATTGGGAGATACATAATGAGCAAGATCTGGACCAACTCTGGCGACTCGCACTTCTTGGAGCCAGACGACCTCTGGCAGAAGCGACTGCCCAAGCGTCTAGCCGATCTCACCCCGCGCGCCGAGAAGGAGCCCGACGGCGAATGGGAAACCGTGCACGTCGACGGGCAGTCCTTCCGCCGCAAGCTGCCTTCCTCGGCTGCGGTGAAGTTCATGGAGGAGAGTCACAAGCCTCAGGGGGTTCGCGACGCTCGTGCCCGACTCGGTGACCTGGACAAGGAAGGCGTGTGGGGCGAGGTCATCTTCCCGTCGCTCGGCATGTGGGCGTCGACCTTTCGTACCCCGGAACTGCTGAAGGCGTGCATGCGCGCCAGCAACGAGTGGGCGCTCGAGGAGATCGTGGCGGTGTCGGACCGCTACGTCGTGACCGCACAGATCTCGACGCTGGATGTCGATGATGCGGTTGAAGAACTGACATGGGCGGCGGAGCAGGGCTTCAAGGCGGTCTTTCTGCCGACCACCCCGCATCCGAGCGCCGATGACTGGCACCGCGACAGCTGGGAGCCGCTCTGGGCGACAGCCGAAGAGGCCGGCATAGTTCTGGCTTTCCACATCGGCACAGACCCCGTAGATATGACCACTGGTGGCGCGGGCCAGGTTTATCGCGGTCCCGGCGGTGCGGTGATGAACTACACCGAAACCACCTTCTCCGGTCAGCGTGCGGCAATGAAGATGGTGGCCTCCGGAGCCTTGGACCGGCACCCGAATCTGCGAGTACTGATTTCGGAAGGTGGCGCAACGTGGGTTCCGTTCCTCGGTGACCGGATGATCGAGGGCTACCGCCAGCACTACATGGCGGTACGGCCGAAGCTGGCACGCGATCCGAAGGAGATTTTGTTCACCCAGATCTACGCGTCGTTCCAGCACGACGAGACGGCTGTAGCCGCCTTCGACCATATGGGCTACAAGAACGTCATGTTCGGCAGCGATTACCCGCACATGGAAGGCACCTTCGGGCATACGCAGGACACCCTGAAGGGACTGTTCGACGGCGTTTCCGACGAGACCCGGCTGCGCATCACCCAGGGTGCGTTCTACGAACTGTTCCCGCACGTCCCACCGGTTCCGGCTGACGCGAACTGACGGAGGACACGATGACAACGGCGAATGAGAATCCGACCGTAGCCGATGACGAGAGCGGTCTCAACGAAAAGCCGCTGGAGTTCTTCATGGCCATCGCCAATACCGGCGGGTGGCACGATGGTCAGGCGGTGTTGCCCGAAGGCGACCACTACCGGGTCTTCTGTACCTGCGGTGAATGGGAGGTCCAGGCGTCTTCGCAAGAGGATGGCCTGCGCCAGGCCAGGATCCATACTGGCAGCATTTCCGAATGACAGCCGAAGGAGTGCTTCGTGCTCATTCCCGGTCGGGCGGCGGTTTCCCGGTAACCCGCACGTGCGGGGATCCGGGAGGGCCGAACCCCAGTGGTGGTACCGAATATGGCGACATGATCGCGGCGTTGCGGCACTTCCTCGACTCTGTCGCCGCGGCGGCACCCGACATCGCGACGAGTGCGGGTCTAGCCGCGGATCTGGCCGCGTGGTCGGAGAAACTGACGCCGCTGGCGGTCGGGGAGGGGAGTCAGATCTTCGCCAAGCGCCTCGATCTGTCCGGACGTGGACAAACTATGTCGCCAGAGTTCGTTGTCCACGACAGTGACCGCGAAAGTGTATACGGCACAGTAACTTTTGGCCGCTATTTTCTCGGCGGTAACGGAGCTGTACATGGTGGCGCCATCCCATTGCTGTTCGACGAGGTGCTCGGGCGTCTGTCCAATTCGGGTGGTCGAGCGCCCTCGCGAACTGCCTATCTGCACACCGACTACCGTTCGATCACTCCGGTTGGAGTTGAACTGCGGGTTCGTGGTTGGTTCGTCAGTGAGGAAGGACGCAAGCGAATCCTGCGCGCCGAGATCAGGGACGGCGAGGTGCTATGTGCCGAGGCCGAAGGGTTGTTCATCCAACTCAGGCCGGGCCAACCGTAACCCGTCGCAGGCGATTCCGAACCCCTTGATTCGCTGGCTGCGTCCCTGGGTGACGCCCGCGAGTCCAGGTGACGATTATCGGCCGTGTCGGCGGGTGTCCTGCCGACACGGCCGATACGCGATCCGGTGGCCTGGTCACGTATCGGCGCTAAAGGGTGGGATCAGCTACGGCCGAGATCTGGTTGTGGTCGAACGGTGAGGGTGTGCTGTGCGTACCCTTTCGTCACCGAAACCCACCGAATCTATTGCGCCGCACTGCTTCGTGCACGACTATCGCGCGCCCGGTCTTCCACAGCGACGCCAGGTTGAGTGATTTGTGGAACGCGCCGATATTGGCTGCGCCGTCACCGATGGCAGTCGGCACGCGTTGCCAAAGTGCCGCTCCATCGGCGACGACTGAGCGGGTGATACCAGGACATAGCGGAGCCTTCTGTCCCGGGCCGGGAGGAGTTCGACATCGATCGGGAGGTGGTCAGCGTGGTCTATTCGTGCCCACCGGGTCGCGGTGCGGCCGATAGGAAGGCGCCTAGTCGGTGAACTGTCTGGTTCATCTCGTACGCCACCATGCCCATATTCGCGGTCCCCTCGGTGAGCAAAGACAGGCATGCGTTGTCGCCGGCCGACGTGACGAACAGGATGCCGCGATCGAGTTCGATTACGGTCTGCCGGACCACACCGACGTCGAAATGGCTTCCTGCACTACGTGCGAGGCCGTGCAGTGCTGAGGACAGGGCGCAGAAGTGTTCGGCTTGTTCGCGCGACAGCTCGCTGGATCGGCTCAGCAGCATGCCGTCGGTGGAAAGCACAACGGCGTGGCGCACACCGGACAGACGTTCGACGAGGTCGTCCAGCAGCCAGTCCAGACTGGTTGTATTCGAAGACGTCACGGTACCTTCTCAATCCTCGGAAGCTAGGGGTGCAGGACCCTGACCGAACCAAGAATCGCGGCCGCGCCGCGTCCCGTTTTCGATGGCGGAGAATAGGTCTCGGGCCTGTTCTGCGGAACGACCCTCGATCCTCACAGCAGTTGTCCGGTTTGTCTGCGCGGGGGGCTGCGGCAATTGTGGAGCCATGCTGTTCTGCCGCCGACGTCGCGGCAGCGGCGGGCGCCCTTCCCCGAAAGACTGCTGCCGACCTAGATAAGTGCCCGACTCTATCGAGTCGTTCCGGAGCGGAATATCCTCGGATGGCGATGCGGGCGGCGCAGCGTCGTCCCTCATGTCGGGTAGATACCAACTCGATCCTTGGGATATATCGACCGTTTGGCGGAGGGTTCCGCGCCGCGCCGCCATCGGCTGGAAATGCGTTGGGGCGGCGTCATCATGGTGATCAGCATTCGAGGTGAGCAGGCTCGAGGGGATGAGCAGGATGGCCTTGATTCCCCCGTATTCGGATTCGACCAGATGTATGTTGATCTGGTGGCGAGCGGCCAGGCGGGCAACCACGAAGATGCCCAGCCGTGAGTCGGTTGTCAGCGCGATCAAAGCGAAATCCGGTGGGTTCCGAAGGGTCTCGTTGATCTGCTCGAGTTGCGACTCCGGGATGCCGAGTCCCTGGTCGGTGATCTCGATCGCGAGACCGCGACCGACCACATTGCCGGACACGTCGACTCGGCATTCGGGCGGTGAGAAGGTCGTCGCATTGTCGATCAATTCGGCGAGCAGATGCATCGTGTCGGCGACCGCATCCCCTACGATACGGACCTCTGGAAGCCTTACGATGCGAACACGGGCGTAGTCCTGGGTCTCGGAAATCGCACCACGTACCAGATCGACCAGTGGGACCGGGGATGTCCACCGACGCCCCGGTTGCTCGCCGCCGAGAATGATCAGATTCTCGGCGTTGCGTCGTTCTCGGGTGGCCAGATGATCGAGCTGGAACAGCATGGCAAGCAGCGCTGGATCCTCGTGTTCGCATTCTGCTTCGTAGAGCAGGTCCAACTGGCGGTGCATCACGACCTGACTGCGATGGGCGATCTTGACGAAGACGGTGTTCACGCCCTCCCGGGTCTTGGCCTCGGTCGCCGCAGCGGAGACGGCGGCCAGCTGGGCCCGGTTGAAAGCCGCTGCGACCTGGCCGATTTCGTCGCTGCCGAAATCGAGCGTCGATATCTCCTCGTCGAGATCGACGAGCTCGCCTCGGCCCAGTCGATCCATGACGGCAGGCAATTGCTCGTCGGCCAATGCCAGTGTCCGGGTGCGAAGTTGCGTGAGCCGCTTGATCATCCGGTTGGCCAGCCGTAGCGCAACCAGGAGTGCGGTGATCGCGACGAGAAGGATTGCAACACCACCGAGCATCGAGTTGTGCGCGACACGGGATCCCGAATCGGTCGCCAACTGCTGAGCGTGCTGCTGGTGGGACCGCCACAGACTCAACAATTCACCGCTCACCACATTGGTGGCACTCTGCCAGTCGTCGAATGGAACCGGGATGATCGTGGGCCCGACCGGCGAGGCGGTGGTGTCAGACCGAAAGGTGCGACCCGTAGCTCCGATTGCCCGTCCTTGATCGCCGGAGGGGTCTACCGGTGAATTGCTCCCGCGTTCCAGGATGGTGTTTTCGACTACTGCCAGTTGATGCCAGGCCAGCGATGCCTGAAGTTGCTCTAGTTGCGCCTTCTCATCCGCCCGCAGCGCTGGCATCAAATTTGCGATCTCGGTCCGGGAGTAGCCGACTTGGTAGACGAATTCTCGGAGTTGTTCGGCCGTGAGCTCGCTGGTGCCGCCAGGACCCAGTACAGCTGCCGCAAGCGCATGGCCGCGCACCAGCGCATCCGTGGCCCGGAATACTCGACTCGCGACGGCTTGCTGGAGTGCGGAGGCGGTGGCAGAAGATCGCTTGGTGACGGCATTCATACTTGACGTGGTCAGGTCGATCAGCGCGTTATAGAACGTATACCCGTCCTGGATCGCCAGTGTTCGGGCATCGGCGCTCGATCGAATCGATGTGAGCTGGGATACGAGCTGTCGCAGCCCTTCCGCTTGCGTCTCGATGACGGTCGAGTCGATGTCATTGACGGCACGGACAGCTTCGGTTACAGCCTTCACCGCCGCGTCGACCGCTCGCCGACACTCTGCAAGCTCGTTGGGGACCGCTTGCCCACCAACGATTTTACGCAAGGTCAGGCTGCGCTCTTGCTGAACCGCGGCCAAGAAGTCCATGCCCGGACCGGTCTGACGCTGGATTTCGGTGGACAAGCTCTTGCTGTGGCGGCCGGTTGTGACCAGGTAAGCCGCAGCTCCGGTACCTACGGCGAGTAAGACGAGGCTCGGAATGAGCGCTGTTGCCATGATCCTGGCCCGAAGGCCGTGGGCACGCTTGAACACCCGATACAACATATGGCAGCAGGCGAGGCCTGGGAAGGGGGTGAAGCGAGATAGACCAGATTAGTTAGATAATCTATGCGCGAAACAACCTCTAGTAGAGCGTGAGCGGGGGCCACTCCACGCTCGTGTGGGCGACGGCCGCCGGAGGCGCGGCAGATGGTTCGACGGATATGGGAGAGTGAAATGAAAAGCTGGTTTGTCACAGGTGCCGGGCGTGGTTTTGGGCGGGAGTTCGTTTCAGCCGCGCTCGAGCGCGGGGACCGGGTGGCCGCCACCGCCCGCGCGAGCCACTCGCTGCAAGCCCTGGTCGATTCCTTCGGCGACAGGATCTTGCCGCTCGAGTTGGATGTCCGTGATCGGCAGGCCGTATTCGCCGCCGTCGGTACAGCGGTGGAGCGGTTCGGGGGCCTCGATGTGATTGTGAACAATGCGGGGTACGGGTTGTTCGGCACCGTTGAGGAGATCACGGAGGAGCAGCTGCGGGATCAGCTCGAAGTCAATCTGTTCGGTGCGTTTCATGTGACCCAGGCCGTACTGCCGCAGCTGCGGAAACAGGGTGGCGGCCATATTGTCCAGATTTCTACGGTCGGCGGCATCGCGAGCTTCCCGAACCTCGGCGGCTACCACGCGTCGAAATGGGCATTGGAGGGGCTGTCAGAGGCACTGGCTCAGGAAGTTGCCTCGTTCGGTATCAAGGTCACTCTTGTCGAGCCCGGCCCGTACGCCACTGACTGGGCCGGTAGCTCGGCTGTACACGCCGATCGCGATCCGAACTACGAGTTCCTGCGCAGCGCAACGGAGAAGCGGCAGTCGGCCACACCGTCAGGGTTCATCGGTAACCCGAAAGGGGTCGGTCCAGCCTTGCTCGAGGTGGTCGACGCCCCAGAGCCGCCGCTGCGGGTGTTGTTCGGTTCGATGCCCACCCAGCTGGTGCCGGACCTGTACGAGCAGCGATTGCGGAGTTGGAAGGAGTGGGAAGCCGTGTCGATGCGAGCCAACGGGCACTGACTTCCTTTCGGGCAGTGCAACGCGGCGCACCCGGTGGCGTCACGGAGTGCATTTGCGGCTTCGGGGTGCGGCCGGGTGATCGCTCGCGCGGCTCCCGGCGCCCGGTGTCAATGTTAGAATGCCGCTTCTAAACTTTCGTTCTGAAATCAGGGGCAGCCGGTGACCGATCGCAATCGGACAGAATTTGTACTGTCCGGCGGTCGGCATCTGCGCCGGGTTGCGAATCCCGTGCGGCAGGCGTTGTACGACGAGGAAGTCGACAAGCTGATCCGCGTTACTCAGGACGTTATGCTCCGCAAAGGGCGGACGGAGTTGCCCACGGTCGCAGAGATCGTCCGTGCGGCCGGGGTGACCAACCAGGCGTTCTACCGTCACTTCCGGAGTCGGGACGATGCCATCGTTGCAACGTACGAGCAAGGGCTGTTGACGCTGCACAGCTATCTCGAACACCATGTGTCGAAGTGTTCGGACGTCCACGACCGTATTCGGGCGTGGATAGATGGCGTCTTGGCACAGATCGAGGATCCAGGCCTGTCGGAACTCAGTGCGGTGATCCTGTGGAACGTAGGCCAAGTCGCCCGGGACCAGAGTGAGATCGAGCCTGTCGGTTATACCCGGATTTTGGACCTTCTCGACAGGATTCTGGCCGATGCCGGTGTTGCCGATCATGAGCGCACCGCATTGTTCGTCCAGACCTTGGTTCTCGGCATGACAGCCCGATATCACGGTAGCGGCACCGTACCGACACCGGCCGACCGGGAGCAGCTGCTGCAGTTCTGTTTCGGTGGTATCGGATTAGATTGAGTAGCAGGCTTTTTCGAGCAGGGAATTCATGCCTCGCCCTTCCGGCTGGTCGAGGGGCACTCAGCGGTGCTGGGGATCGTTGTTTTCGCGAAGTGCGCGGATAAGGACTGGAACCTCCGCGAGCGCGCGGATGGCGTCGTTGAGGTGAGTGCATCCCTCGGTTCCGGCCAGCTTTTCCGGTACGACGGTGCGGAGTTCGGAAAGCGGTGTGCCGAGCATCTTTCCGACGTTGCGTGAGGCGAGGGGGCACTCGTCGTAGGGCAACACCCTCGGGTCCGCGTCGATCGTGAGGAGTTCTCCCGTGTCAGGATCCGCAGTTGCGGTCAACCGGTACTCGTGCACTGCGACTCGGCCTCCGGCCGGCACTGTCGAACTGTCCTGAAACATCGAGTCGATGGTGATCAGATCCCCGACATGGACATCGATGCGGCGTGCCCGGCGCATGGCCATGTCCGTAATTTCTTCCAGGACATGCCAACTCGCCGGATCGTCGGCGCGGAGGAGCGGTGCGACCGGCCGGACCTGGTGGTTCCATTTGGCGGAGCCATCCGGCATGAGGGCGCCGGAACCGGGCTGGAATCCGGTGCAGATCCCGGTCATGTTGCGGACCGGGCGGGCGTTGACCGCCTGCATGAGCAGGTCGTGGTCGACCCATCGCGAGTAGGCGAATCCGGCGATGAGGGAGGAGCCTGCGATGTCGTCCAGCATCAGGTACAGCGGCGTACCGGCGGCGGCCTCGTCGGCGATGGCCTCGGCAAGCACTGCGCGGGAATTGCTTCCGCCTCGTGAGCCGATCAGTTTCTTCAGGTGCGGACGAGACGGATTGGCCTCGATTGTTTCGATCACGCGGGTCGCAGAGTTGACCCCCGCTCGCATGGTGTCCTCTCGAAGAACTACCGGCGCGCCACCGCCGTTGGGGGTCAGCAGATCTCGTGCCCGGCCGAGAAGGCGGAGTTGCGTGCCGGGACCCTCGGGCCAGTGCATGTCGATGGTCGATGTGCGCCGCACCGATCCGGGTCGGCGTGCGGGAGTGGCATCGGCTGGTCCTCTGGCAACGAGGCCGATCGGGATCTCGACGACCACGTCGATGCCTCCTTCGAATCTTCGCATCGGAGTTCGGGCGCGATCTCGCCACGTCGACCGAACTGCCGGAGCTACGAGGTACACTTAGTAAGATATCATGGCCGCTGTGCTGTCGCCTCGGCGAATTTCGACGCTGTCCTCACATAAACGTTCGGTGCTCTGCGGCGTTGACTTCGGTAGGGTTCAGTGATGTTCAGAGTAGTTCGACGGGAATGTTGACTACGCGCGCGCGTATGTACTCGCTGACAGCTTTTCCGATGCTGTCAAGCCGGAGGTTACTCGAACCGCCGCGGCCCAGTAGTCCGGGGAGCACGAAATGTACAGCGCGCAGATGCGGGAACTCGTGACGAAGGGCGCCGGCGTTGGCGGCCTCTGGCAGAAATTCCGTCAGACGTTCGGTGGACAGCAGCGCCCGCAACCATGGCCACGCCCGGGGATCGTTCGTCCAGATCCCGACGTTACTGTTTCCGCCCTTGTCGCCACTGCGCGCGAAGGCGATGCGCCCCAGTGGTGCTTGCTCGGTCAGTCCTGGCTCGTAGATGCCGGGTTCCGCGTGGACTGGCTGGCCCGTGAACTGTTGAGTCTTTGCGGGAGGTGCGATTGTCTTCTGGTCACCGTTGGCGAATACGACCCTGTGGTGTATTGCCCATTGGGGGAGCAGGCCCGGCCAGTACTCGATAATCGGTTTCGGCCCGCTGGAGTCTCCGCCCATATATCCAGGAAAGCTGCTGAGGCCGAGGGCATTGAACGACCGCTGGAGGTGGAACAGCGGCTCACGGATCGCGGCGGTGGCGGCGATCCGGACACAGACGGTCGCGGCGTCCTGATTCTGCGGATCGCTGACGGTCTGGCCCAGACGCGATACCGCGAGGTCGTCGAGTTCAGTATCTTCAGCCAGGTCCTCGAGCTGGGCGACCAACAGATCGAACTTGGCGTCGATGTCAAGACCAGTCAGGTAGGTGTTGATCGCGATGCGGTACCCGCCCGGCGTGAAGATCGACACCTTGGTGGTTGGTGGCGGGGGAGAGCCGACGACAGAATGTACGCGCACCCGGTTTTGTCCGAGTTGTTCGAGTTGGACTGTGTCGAGGTGCACGGTGACATCGGGATTCAGGTAGCGGGGGCCCTGGATCTCGTAGACGAGTTGTGCGGTGACGGTGTCGACGGTGACCGTTCCTTCGTCGGTGCTGTGCTTGGTAATGACACTGCTTCCATCACCGGCGATTTCGGCGATGGGGAAACCGGGCGTGAGAAATCGCGGTAGGGAGGTGAATCCCGCGAAATTTCCGCCGACGGCCTGCGCTCCGCACTCGATGACGTGACCGGCCACCACCGCACCTGCGAGCTCGTTCCACGAGTCGAGGTCCCATCCATGCCACCAAGCTGCCGGTCCGAGGACGAGGGAAGCGTCAGTGACCCGGCCGCAGATCACGATATCGGCGCCGGCCGCGAGAGCGGTGGTGATGCCCCAGCCGCCGAGATAGGCGTTGGCCGCCAACGGAGTTTCCGCTTGCCCAGTGAATGGTTCACCGGTATCGAGGTGGCCGAACAGGTGTCCGGTATCGCGAAGTTCGTCCAGAGAGTCGAGCAGATCGTCACCATCGATATGCGCGACGGTGAGATGTGCTCCGGCAGTGTCGATTTCGGCGCGCACCGCCTCCGCCAATCCGGCAGGATTGAACGCACCCGCGTTGACGACCACTCTGATGCCACGTTCCTCGATGGTACGCAGGTGCGGGCGGATCTGGTCGAGAAAGTACTTGGCGAAGAAGTCGCCGAGGGCCTTCGGGTCCGAGGTGAATCCGGCGGAGACTGCGGCCATCGTGATCTCGGCCAGATAGTCGCCGACGAGGACGTCGACCGGATCACCGGCCAGTGCTTCATCCAAGGCGGTGAAGCGGTCGCCAAGGTAACCGGAGAAGTTCGCTATCCGTACGGACTTTTCGCTCATGTCAACGGCTTTCGGCTCGTGAGATTACGTGGTAGCCATTCGGGTCGGCTCGATCCGCGGGGGACCAGGACTGTCCTGTAGTGGCCGGGCGTTCGCGACATCTCCACTTGGTCGGTGACGCCCTGATACGGCCCCAACGGGGTGTCCGCTGTGAAGGTTTTCGGCGGCAGGTATGCGTGTAGTGTGCCGGTGCCCGCTGTGTGCTGGGCGTAGTCATGGTCGAAGATTCCGAGACCGAGGACCCAGAGGGCGACTCGGGTCAGCGACACGTGGACGCTATAGCTTCCGCCGTGCCGGGCGCGGCGCATCAACGCCTCGGTCACGCCCGCTGCCAGCAGCCACGCCACGATGTAGTCGTTGACCACTCCGATCGGCGGTAACGCGGGTCTGCCTTCGGTTCCTTCGAGTTCCATCATCCCGCTGACAGCGCCAGCGACCTGGTCGAACCCGATACGTTGTGCCCACGGTCCGCTGTCTCCATGCAGTGACACCGTCGCGTGCACGATGCCGGGCCGCAGCTGCGCGCATTCGGCCGCGGACAGCCCGATCTTCTCAAGGTAGCCGGGACGCCGGTTCGCGAAGAACACGTCGGCGTCAACGAGAAGTGACCGGATCCGTGCGGCGCCGTCCGCGGAATAGGGGTCGACGGTCGACGAGCGCATGCCGACGTTGGCTGTGCAATAGGTCGCATCGTGCTCGATTTCGTTGGGGCGCCACAGATTCAGGACGTCCGCGCCGTGCAGCGCCAGCGCCCGCCCCGCCCCGGCGCCGGCGATGACGTGCCCCATACCCAGTGCGCGAATTCCCAATAGTGGATCGGAAACTCCCGTGGACAACGACTCAGGGGAGCTGTCGCCGATCTTGGTGATCTCGATCAGCGGCGTCACCGCCAGTACGTCGCGGTACTGGGCTTCTTCGAGAAACTCGGTGGTACTGCGGACCATGGGGATCACCACGCCGGCCTCTTCCGCGGCGACCTCGAGTTGCCTTGCGTTCCACTTGGCGATGGCCGCGGCTACCGCTGACCGGTCGTCTGGAGTGCCGAGTAATCGTTGCGCCGCGACGTTCAATTTGGGATAGAGATTGACCGGCATCACCCATCGGTCGTCGGCGGTCCGGTGGAAGGTGAGCGTCAGGCCGTTGCCTGCGATCGCGTTCATGCCAGGGGCATAGCCGCTGAGCAGTTCCCACTTCTTTTCGTACATCGGGCAGAGCCGCCGCGGTGCGGACCGCAGATCTATGGTGATGTCCTGCTCGTCTCCGCCCCGTAGACGCCACAACTTTGCGACTGCCACCGATTTGGCCGCTAGTGCGATGGCGGCCGCGCCACCGAGGCGCAGCGTACTCGGGACGATCGGGTCGGCGCCGTGGAACGTCACGGAACCGCCGGCGTCGCTGGCAGACATCCCGAGTGGGTCGAGCACATCGGCGAGTTCCCCGAGCGGATCGAACCCATCGTTCGACGCCGGGGTAGCAATGGCCGTCGTGAGCCGGGTGGTCAGCGGATCGGTCACGTGAACTCCTGGAGACGCGGCGACAGCATACGAAATACATCACTGCAGATGCAGGTTGTCACGTGCCGATTTGGAATCGCCAACATGTAAGTTAACTAGGTTACACTAGTTCTATAACCGTAGCCGTCGGTCGCCCCGGCGGCAAGTGGGGTACGCAATCCGACTGAAACGGAGATGGTCTCATCCGAATGCTAGTTTTCGGCGCTCGCGGATACAGCCTTGGTGCGCCGTTTCGTTGCCCAAGGCCACCACGGTCGGAGGATGGTGCGCAACGAGTCTGCCGCGCAGCGCCCCGCTGTGCGCCGACCAGACCGGAGGCCGGGTGACGGTCGAGCAGGCCGGAGAAGACGACTTAGGCGGGTAGTTCGAGGATGTCAGTCGCTGTGTGGGTCGGTCTGCCAGAGCCTGGCGACCTGCCGCACCGAACGGCGGCATGGATGATGCTCACCGGGAACGGATCGACGTCGAGACCGCATTACGTTGGGGATTGGTCGATCTGGTCGAGTCGTAGTGGTCATTGTCGGCGGAAGGTGATCTCTCCGGAGAGAAATCCGTCCAGCGCAACCCGCGCTGGACGAAATATCTTCTGCTGCAACTACTCTCGTGCTTCGCGGTGTGGTCCGATGAACTGCCCAGTAGATCGAGTGCACGGGTCGGCCCCGCCGAAGAGGGCGTTGCTCGACGGCGGGCGGGGTGAACACTCGTAGCCAAAGTGAGGACCACGGGTCGGCTAATTCGCAGTCATCGCTGTCGACGAGGCAGCGGTCGCCCCGTTGGTGACGAAGGAAGATTGCGTGGCGGCACCGCCCCTTTCAAGCGGGAAGTATCGTGAGATGCGCAGCCTCCGACACAGGATGATCGCCGCCGAATTGAAATGTCCCGCAATGAGATTGAATATCTCCCGGGCTCGAGTCATTTACTGAGAGGCCTCTGCCGGGCATCCGCAGTCGGGACATTTTCCGAAGTGGTCGAGCATTGGTAGCCCTGTCATCTATTGGGGGACGAGACTTGCGCGTACGTCACTGGACGTGCGGTTCGGGCCCAGGCTGTGCTCTCTGTGCCTGAAGTTGATTGAATTTCTGTGTACCGGCGGCGATTCCGACCGGAATGGCTACGGCGACACCACCCAGGCTTGCGCCCAAACCGCCAACCGCTACCGCGCCAACCAGGCAGGACGCCGCTATGGCTGGAACAGTCATGGTCCCGACAGTGGCCAATGACATGAGGGTGCCCCCGGTAGCGATGCCGAAGGGGCAGCCGAGAGCCGCACCAACGATCGATCCGCCCACCGCGCCGACCGCCATCGCCAATCCCATATGAGGTGCGGCCACGGCCACGGCTTGGTTGAGATCCGAAATCAGATCGCCTGCTACCGGCTGCGGTTGTGCTGCAACAGGTTCCATCTCCTCGCCTGTTGCAGCCGATACTGGACTTCCGTTCGTGGCCGCGGTATTGGCGGCAGTGGCCTCAGGCAGATCGATGGGGGTTCCCAGCACGGTGTTCCCCACGGTGTCACGAATATCGAACTGCCCGGCCCGCAGTGCGACGGACCCGACCGGTGTGCGTATGGCCGCAACACCGGTCGCCGTGCTGTCCGTGTAGCGGATACCAGGCGCGAGCTCCGTGCTGGTCCAATCCGATTGCGACGCAATAGCAGATGAGTCGGCTTGGGCTGCACCCGTAGCGGCTGCGACGGCTGCGGCGACGAGCGCGGTCACGGCGGCGCCCTGTGTGGTGAGTTTCATCGTCTTTCTCTCATTCTGTGGGTTTCGTGTGCAAACATCGGCTTATTGCGCCGAGTCATCAGATGGAATCTGCTGCGAAACAAGGCCTTTAGAGCGCAGCGAGCTATATTGCTCGCCGATTGCGTTGGCCAAACTCGGACCGCCGCTGACAATTCCGCCGACCACTCCGCCGAGAAAGCCCAGAGCTGCCGCGCCGACGACACAGCCGCCCACGACTCCGACCGGAGTCAGCACAAGTGTGGGCAGGGTCAACGTACCGCCGGTCACCGCTCCCAACGGGCACCCCACCGCAATACCGGAGGCCGTTCCGACAACCTGACCGACGATGGAGGTACCCGCCCAAGCCCCTGCGATGGCGTCGAAGGCCTGTAAGTATTCGGCTCCCGGGTCGACCGGCGTTCGGGCCGGATCCGATGGACTGTTGGAATCGTTACCGACTGCCGGCGGAACTCCATTCTGCTGTTCTGTTACCGCGCCAGCGCCCAGCTGTTCTGCACCCGCGATAGCGGGTTGTGCGGCTACCACGGTCACGGTCGCGGCAAGGGTTGCGAGAGCAGCCAAACGGGTGAAATGACGCATAGTTCTCTACTTTCTGATGCGGATCGAAATATGTGTTCTTTGAAGCAATTCCCGAACTCCGCCACGGCGACGATCAGTTCTTGCGCGCAATACGTCCTCGACCGTGCGGCGAGGTTACGACGGTGTGGGCAGCTTCAGGTGTGAGCAGCGCACGGTGCTGGGCCGGGTGCCGTACGAACAGGATGACGCCGATCGAGGCGGCAGGCTTCCCGACCGGTGGTAAGCCGAAAAGATCTGTAAAAGTAGGGCTCCGACGTCCGCCTCGGTCGCAATCGTCGCCGCTGCGGACTACCGCCACCCGACGCCGCCCCAATTTGGCATGCCGGAAACGGGTTCAGAATTTGTAGCCCGCCGATGCTGAAATTGACGTCGCCGGAACAGCCCAACGTCATCACCAGGCCAGGCCGAGAGTGCTCGCGCATTAGCATTCCTGGACTCACAGTGCGCTGACGCTTAGATGGCCAGCGATGCCCGCGAGGGCTGACGTCGGCGTACCTTCCGGCACCCAGCGGCTTTCCGGGTGTCACACCGGGAAGTTTGCCGGACCTTCCGCGTGAATCACGTGGATGTTGATCGTGGTGCCGGTGGCAAGGGTTTTGGGGAAGGGCGCGGAAGCGCTGCCCATCCCGAGCAGCTGGAGCTGTCGCTACTACAGGATGCCGCCGGAATCGTAGTGTCCACGAGGGCGAGCAAGCTGAGACGCCTGATTAGCTTCCGCCCGCGTCGCCGGGAGTCCTTGAGCTGGATGGTCATTGGGGATTCCTCTTCTCGGGTCGGAAACGTGTGGGGCCGACCCGGCGGCGCTACCTACGTGATGTGTGTCACGAATTGAAGGTCTGCTCAATGTATTCGGAGAGCTGACCTAAGTCAATAAGACGCCTAGGTGCACATAGTTATAGTTGAGGGAGTAATTGTGATCGCACCTCGGCGGGCCTGGCCGCGCGCGTCGGCACATGGCCCCGGCGGAGATGGGAGGGCCGGCGCCTATGTCGCTGCTACCGCTAGGGCTGTGCCGGGCGAGGGCGCCGGAACGCAACAACTACTCTAATGTCGCCAGCCTCGACGGTGTGCTGCCTCGGTCCACGCGGTGAATCTTCGATGTGCCGTCGGAACCGTTACCCCGAACGACGGTCGCAACATCTGCCACGCAGAACCGCTTGTCGGCACATACACCACAGCGGTGAACCTACTCGCTCATCGGTCGATGCCTCGATGCGAGACACGGTCTGGGTTTGATCCCGGCTCGCGGCAGCTGATCCAACTTCGTAACGCTCCGGGCTGTCGGCAAGCTGCTCTCACAGCTGGCGCCGACTCCTGTCGGCAGGAGGTGGTCGCCTTGGGCATCGCTAGACAAAACCGCCCGCATAAGCCGGGAACTCACTCCCCATCTAGTGCAACTTGGTATACTTAGTCGTCTACCTCTAAGATAGACGCAAGTACCGATCGGAAGATGCTGTATGGCCTCAGAAAGCGAAGCGGCGCACATATTCGCCCGTGAAGACGGAGACGTCATGCGAGGTCGGGAACGCCGACTCGGTGCCGAACAATGTCGGGTTCGGCTGCTGGCCAACGGGCTGTTACTGGAGTTCCGGGCGACCTTGACTCGAGGACGAAACTTCGAGGCGGCCGTGCGTGGGTCGCCGTCTGAATTGCAGGTGCTGCTGGATTCTGAAGTGAGTCCTGACCTGCCTGTATTGCCCTGTGGCCGGTTGTGGGATTGATTAGAGCCGGGTGTCGGCAGCGAGTTGTGCCGACTGTCGAAGCGGGCCACTTCAGCAGACCCGCCCCGCCGCGTATCACCGGTCAAAGATTGTGAGTGCTTCAAGCAATTCGGCTGCGCCGGCGCGCACCGGCAGTGCCCGCCCAGCGAGTTCGGCTGGAGTTTCCGCGTCGCTGGGATTGATTCGGGCGAAGCGTGAGTATGGGAAGTCGCGGGCGAGCTGTTCGCCGGGCCAGCGGATAACCCCGGGAGTATTGAACCCAGCGCCGAATTCCATGATCAACAGCTTCGTGTCGGCGGGCGCTGTGTGAAGCCATCTGCTGAGGCGGCGGCGAGCGGAAACGTATGGGGCGTCCACGAATTGGGGGCCGACGCGGACATTTATCTCAACCTCCGAAGCGCAATTCGGGCATAGCGGCACGGCGGTCGGATCGACGGTGCCGGTGGCCGGGTCGTATGCGGTGAGGAGTCTGTCGACCAGGGCCTTGCTGTCCCAGGTCGCCGACGTGCAGGGCACACTGCACTGGTAGCGGCCGTAATCGCCCTGCCGCGTGAGGATCCGATCGGCAGCAAACCCATTGCGTGCGAACAGGGCGTCCACATTCGACGTCACCGCCCAGTGGTCCTTGTCACCGATCAATACACGCAGCCGCTGGTAGAGCGGATTCGGGGCAGGGGCGAATCGAATATCGTTGATGTGTACGGCCCAATAACCCCACCGCAGTGCCGGGGGCAGTCGTACACCGACGGTATAGCGTGATCGCAGACCCATTCGAAACAGCGCCGGAAAGAGCTCGCGAAATCGGTCAGCGTCGCCGTAGTCGTATCCGGCTGCGGCGGTGAGTCCCGCGCCGGCGGTGACCAGCACCCTGTCGGCGTCGGTTAGCCAACCACCCAGCGTGTCGACGGCGCTCTGAAGCTGGAAAAGATTGCGGTTCAACGGAATCCGGCTCGTTCGCTCAATGCACGACGGTACACGCGGTAATCGTCGTTCGAGTACACGGTGAAGATCACGCGGTCGAACCTGGAATAGCGGCCGAGCCATTCCGCGACGGTGTCCAAGGCCACATGGGCAGCAGGCGTTTTGGGATAGCCGAAGACGCCGGTACTGATCCCGCAGAAAGCGATGGTATGTATATCGGCTATTTCCGCGGCCAGGTCGAGGCACGACCGATAGGCCGAGGCCAGCGCCAATCTATCGGCGGCGTACGGCAGGCCGTCGACCACAGGGCCGACGGTGTGCAGGACGTAGCGGGCCGGCAGGTGGTAGCCACGAGTAATCTTCGCTGTGCCGGTCGGCTCCGGATGACCCTGTCGGTTCATGATCATGTGGCAGTCTTCGCGCAGGCGGGGACCCGCCACGGAGTGGATGGCATTGTCAACACACTGATGCATCGGTTGGAAGCAGCCGAGCAGCGCATTGTTCGCGGCGTTAATTATCGCGTCCGCGCGGAGCGCGGTGATGTCGCCTTTCCACAGCGTAATCCGATCCGCGGCGGGATGAGGAAAATGAGGAAACGCGTCGGCAATTGTCGGGAGGCTAGCCGTCTCCACCACATTGCGAGTACGACTCTCGTGGGCAAGGAGATCATCGAGGATCTCGTCGGCGCCGATGGGCAGCGGGCCCGGTTGGCGGACGGTCAGCACAGCACGTAGCAGCCGCCGGGCCGAGTTGTCGTCGAGTCGGTCGATATCGCTGGGGCGCATCCGGGCTTGTGTCGCAACAGGATCGGTGCATAGCAGAGTCAGCGCAGAACGGATCAGGTCGGTAGAGCTGGTGGTGAGGGTTCGCCTTGAGGTGAACAGGAACGGTTCGTCAAGCGAGATAGCGGAGCGGTAGCCGTCGAGTGGCAGTTCTGTGCACACGGTGGGTTCTCCGATCGGCCGCACCGCCGTCCCAGAGTCCCGGCTGGTTGAATGGGCGGCGGTGGCCAAGAGGGTCATGTGGGCGCGATGGTGTGGCCGGCGAACGGCCGCACGTTCATCAAAACAGGCCGTTACCGTGGGGCAGCTGGGCCGGAACGGGAGCAATGACGTCCCAGTGCTCGACGATCTTGCCGTTCTGGACACGGAACAGGTCGTAGTAGGCAGCAGGCCCGCCGAATTCGCCCTCGGATTGCACCAGCACGAAGTCACCCTCGGCGATCACCTTGTGAACCTTCTTGTACACCAGGTTCTTACCCTGCCCGGCCCATTTCGCGGCCGCAGCACCGAACCCGTCCAGGCCGTCAGCGGCCTCCGGGTTGTGCTGGGCATAGGTCTCGGTGGAAATGAAGTCGGTCAGCACCGAGTAGTCGGCGCCGACGAGGACCTTCCGCGCGAACTCGGTGACCAGGGCGCGGTTTTCTTCGGTCTTCTCCAAGTCGATGACCTGAGTCGGACCGTCGGTCTGGGTGCGGCCGGAGGCGGTGTCCTTGACCACGGGGGCCATGGCATCCCAGTGCTCGGCGAGTTTGCCGTCGTCGTCGACGCGGAAGATATCGAAGCCGACCAGCGGGTCGGGGCCGAATCCGTAATAGGTGCCGTGCAGGGCGACCAGGTCGCCAGCTGCGATGACACGGGAGCCCTCGTAATGGAAGTCAGGGCCCAGTCCGGTGACCAACTGGCGCAGGGCCTCGGGGCCGTCCGCGGCCAAGGCGCTGTGCTGCTTGTAGGTGGGGGCGACCCAGCGATCAACCGCGGCCGGATCCTTCTTGCCGAACAGCTCGGCGGCGGCGGACAGGACGGTGTTCTTAGCGTTGCCCATATTGTTGCTCCCTCAGACGTGGTCGATCTGGTTGGTGGTCTCTTCGTGACCGCATGCGCGGCGGCGAATCCTGGCACCGGCAGTCGTCGTCGTAGCGGCCGACAACCGAGGCCGGCGCATACTGCTGCTGCGAGTGTTGATCTTCATCGGGCAGAATTCCTTGTTGCTTTCCGACACCGACGAGGTACCGACTGAACTACGCCTCCAGAATATGAACGAAAACTAATGGCTGGCGTATACACTTGCGACTAGTTATGGTCAAAAACCGACACACCTCTACGCGAGCGATCCGCGAGATCCCCTTCACTGCACCTGTCGGCACCCCGGCCGGAGTCGAGGTGTTGTCCCTGGGCGACTTGCGCCGGCGGGTGCCGACCAAGCACCTGTCGATCCCGCAGCGTCCGAACTTCCACAATCTGCTCAATCTGACTCGTGGCGCCCTTCAACACACTGTGGACTTCGCCAGCTACACCCTTGATCCCGGCTCATGGCTCTGGGTACGGCCCGGTCAAGTCAACCAGTGGGGCGACCTTACGAGCGCCGACGGCACACTGATCCTGTTCCAGCAAGGTTTCCTGAGCCCGGACACGATCGCTATCGCCCGCCTCGGCGATCCGCACGCCCCTGTTCTGCGCCGCCCGTCTCCGACGGACGCTGTTCCGCTGAACCAGACCGCCGAGCACCTCCGCACCGAGTCTCAGGCGCTCGGCCACCTGCCGCTCCAAGTCCACACCGCCACGCTGCGACACCTACTGTCGATTCTCGTACTACGTCTGTCGAGCCTCGCCTCGCCCGACAAACAGTCCGGTGCCCCCTTCGATCCCACTTACCTGCGTTTCCGCGACGCGGTTGAGAAGAACTTCACACGCACCCGGCGCGTGGAGGACTACGCCCGCATTCTCGGGTACTCGCCACGAACCCTCGCCCGCGCCAGCCTCGCTGCCGCTGGACTGGGCGCCAAGGAGTTCATCGACCGCCGGGTGGTGCTGGAGGCCAAACGCCTACTTGCGCACAGCGACCAGACCGCCTCGGCCATCGCCGACCACCTCGGCTTTGCCAGCCCCACCCATTTCAGCAAATATTTCCACCAGCGAACGAGTCAGACACCGATAGCCTTTCGCGCCGCGATACGTGGCCACACCGATCGGTGAACGCGCCCATGGCCTCTGGCATTACGGGCAATTCTCTTTAGCGCCGACAACATTGCGCAGAGATATTTACTTTTTTCGCGTGGCAGCCACGAGAACGTTGCGCGATACTGGCAACCCAAGGGTAATGTTAGAATGTTGTTTCGAAATCGTTGTTCTGATATCAGGAGTGGCTGGTGACCGACCGTGATCGAACGGAATCGGTGCTGTCGGGTGGACGGTATCTTCGCCGTCGAATCGCGAATCCGGTGCGGCAAGCGCAGTACGACGAGGAAGTCGACAAATTAATCGAGGTCACCCAAGGCGTGATGCTAGATAAGGGGCGGACGGAGTTACCGACGGTCGCAGAGATCGTGCGTGCAGCCGGTGTAACGAATCAGGATCAGCTCACCGCCAAGGACATCGATGGGCGTGCGCGACACATCGACATGTCCGTAATCTCTTCCAAGACAATGCAACCCGGGGGGCATCCGTGCCGTGACAGGGCGAACCTACGTCGGCGCTGGGCACCGCCTCGATACATAGGTAACCTAGATTGATAAGTAACTAGAGTGTGGGGGCAGGGTTGCCGCCGACTGGTCGAGGAGTGTAAATGACCGGCAAGCGAACAGTAAGCGAGGCGACTCTGCTCACCGAACAGCGAGGTCGAGTCCGAATTATCACGCTGAACCGGCCCTCCGCGCGAAATGCGCTGAGTAGCAGCCTGATTCGTGCGCTGCGTCGTGAGCTGGCCGCTGCAGACCGTGCTGCTGGGGTAGATGTGGTGATCTTGACGGGTGCAGATCCGGCGTTCTGTGCCGGGCTGGATCTGCGCGAGCTGGGTTCGACTGGGGAGAATGCAAGGCATATCGCTGATGCGGAGGTTCCAATCGGCTATCCCTGGCGTCCGATCTCGAAACCGATTATCGGAGCCGTGAACGGCGCGGCGATCACTGGTGGTTTGGAAGTGGCTCTTTCGTGCGACTTTCTGATCGCTTCCGATCGCGCTCGCTTCGCTGACACCCACGCCCGGGTCGGCGTTCTTCCTGGTTGGGGCTTGACTTCTCGGTTACCCGAAGCGGTCGGTCGCGGCTTCGCCCGCAGGATGAGCCTGTCCGGTGACTTCGTCGACGCCGCGACGGCACTTCGGGTCGGTCTGGTGGCCGAGGTGGTGTCCCACGACCAGCTCTTACCGACGGCGATAGAGGTTGCGGTATCGATCGTTGGAAACGATCAGGTAGGCGTACGTACTCTGCTGGAATCGTACCGGCGTGCGGAGGACCATCTCGTCGGCCCGGCGCTGACAGTGGAGGAAGCGACCTCCCGCGCGTGGATGGCTGACTTCCACCCGTCTCGCGTAGCCGACCGCCGCGTAGGCGTCATCCGTCGCGGCCGCGCTCAGAATGGAGATGTGGAGCGCAGGTAACCCGCTCTTTTTCGCGGCTATTTGCGCAACCGCAGCAGACCCTCCTGCACGGTGCTCGCCACCAGGACGCCGCTGCGGTCGTAGAGGTGGCCGCGGGCGAAACCGCGGCCACCTCCTGTCCAGACGCCCTCCTGTTCGTACAGATGCCACTCGTCGGCGCGGAAGCTTTCGTGCAGCCATACGGAGTGGTCGAGACTGGCAAGCTGCATACCGGGTTTGTCGATGGTGATTGCATGTGGCGGCAACGCCGACGACAGGAGGAACAGATCCGAGGTGTAGGCGAAGCCTGCGGCCTGGACGAGTGGATCGTCCTCGAGACGGTCGGCAGTGCGTACCCAGGCTCGCTGCCGCGGAGGCCGCGCTTCGCCGCGCGAATTGGCAACTCGTGGATACTCCTCGGGGAATCGGAAGTCGACCGCGATATTCGCGCGTAGGTGCGGTAGCCATGCGGCATCGGCCAGGTAGTCCGGGTCGACGGAATCCTCGAAAACCGGCAGTTGCTCCGGGGTCGGTGCATGCGTGTGATGCGCTTGGTGCGACAGGCCCTCCTCTGGCGTTTGGAAGGACGCGGTTAACAGGAAGATTGTGGCCTCCCCCTGGGTCGCGCGCACCGACCGTGTCGTGAAACTGCCACCGTCTCTTACGCGTTCGACGTGGTACCACACCGGCTCTTTGGGATCGCCGGGACGGATGAAGTGGCCGTGCAGAGAGTGGGTACGTCGCTCGGGGGGCACTGTCAGTCCCGCGGCGACCAGCGCCTGCGCGACTGCCTGGCCACCATAGATACGGTGAGCGGCGTCGTTGTAGGAGCGTCCCCGAAAGAGATCGGTGTCGACCTTTTCGAGCTGTAGGACACGCCCGAGTTTCGGACGCTGTCCGGGCGACGGATCGGGCACTCTGGTCTCGACAGCGATAGACATACGGTTGATTATATTACTAGGTAATACTTGTGGTCAGGGCACCCTGAGAAGGTGATAGCCCCGGCATCGAGCGTTCACGATGCCGGGGCCTGTCCCGGGATGAGCGGCGTTACCGTGCGATGGGCTCTCGCGGAAGCCCCAGCACCCGTTCGGCGATGACATTGCGGTTGATCTCGGAAGTGCCGCCCGCGATTGTGTGAGCGCGGCCGAACAAATAGTCCCGGCAGACCTCCGGCAGCTGGCCGGTCACCGCGGCCTCGCGGGCGAGTCGCATCCCTGCCTCGGCCGTTTGTTGCACGTGTTCGGCCGACAGCATCTTGGTGATACTGCCTTCGGGGCCCGGGGTTGTGCCGCTGACCGCTCGCGCAACCTGTCTCGAGTTCAGTACGCGCAATGCCTGTTCTTTGGCGAGGAGTGCGGCGACCTCCCGCACGTCCGCATCGTTGCCCCCACCGATCCGAACCAGGTCGATGAGGTCGAATGGTGTGCGTGCGCGCGCCATGCCGCCGATTGAGATTCGCTCGTTGCCGAGGGTCGCGCGGGCCACGGTCCATCCATTGTTCACTTCGCCCACGACGTCGTCATCCGGAACGAAGACACTCTCGAAGAACACTTCGTTGAATACCGCGTCACCGGTGATCTCCCGCAGCGGGCGGATTTCGACACCTGGCGCCTCCAGGTCGATCACCATCGCGGTGATGCCCTTGTGTTTGGGTGCCTCGCGATCGGTACGAATAGTAGCCAGGCCACGGTTGCAGTTCTGCGCGTTCGACGTCCACACCTTCTGGCCGGTGACTCGCCAGCCCCCGTCGACGCGGACGCCTCGGGTACTCACGGCTGCTGCGTCCGAGCCGGCGCCGGGCTCGGAGAAGAGTTGGCACCAGACGAGTTCGCCGAGCAGACTGGGCCGGATCCAACGCTCGACCTGTTCGTCCGTGCCATGTTGACTCAACGTGAGAGTCACCCATGCTCCGATACCCAAGTCGGGCACGTCGATGTCGGCAAACTTCTCCTCGATCACGAGTTGCTCGACCGGACTTGCCGCGCGGCCGAAAGGTTTGGGCCAGTGCGGCACGAGATAGCCGGAGTCGACCAGCATCCGGCGTCTGTCCGACTCGGCTGCCGAGAGTAGGTCGGCTACGAAGGTCGATGCCTCGGTGCGAAAGTTCTGCGCCTCAGGCGGGAGTTCCACGGCGTATTCCCGGCGCAATCCTGCCGCTGCGTCGGCGTACAGGGAATCCTTCGCGCGGACACTATCGCTGAACAGTGCTCGAATACTTTGCGCGCGGCGAAGGTACAGGTGACAGTCGTGTTCCCACGTGAAGCCGACTCCGCCGTGGATCTGGAGGCTCTTCTCGGCATTGTGCACGAACTCGTCGTAGGCGATCACGCCGGCGGTGCTGGAGGCGAGCCTGGCTTGCTCGCCGCACGTCCCGGCACGGGCGGCATCCCATGCTGTTGCGACCGCAAGCTCGGACCCGGCCAGCATGTTTGCCAAATGATGCTTCACTGCTTGGAAAGATCCGATAGCGCGGCCGAATTGCTCGCGGATCTTGGCATAATCGAGTGCATCCTCGAGGGTTGCCCGCGCCCCACCGGCAGCCTCCGCTGCGTAAAGGATTTGGGCTGACCGCGCTGCGGCCTCCGCGCCCCCACGTAGCAGCGCTGTGGGACGAACATCCGTGAAGGTCACAGCGCGGATATGCAGAGTTGGGTCGAGGGCGTCGACGGGGGTCGAATCGACTCCGTCTGCGTCCGCGCGGACCAGCGCGAAATCGGCTCCTACTCGCACCGCCAGCAGTGTTGCCGCGGAGGCGCCGACGATCGGGCCGGCGTCACCGCTGAGAGTTCCCGCGGCGTCAGCTACCACATCGCCTCGTAAACCGAGACCGGCTATCTCGGAGCCGTCCGCGAATCCGGATAGCAGTGTGCGTTCGTCGGTGCCGAACGCGGCGAGCAGTGAGGAGGCGACAACTGTCGGTACGAAGGGGATCGGCGCGAGGGCCGCGCCGAGCTCCTCGGCGACGATTGCCAGCTCGGGCAAATCGTAAGCGTCCCCGCCGAACTCGGTAGGCAGATGCAGCCCCATCCAGCCGAGACCGGCCAACCGCTTCCATAGTGCGGTGACGTCAGGGTCCGGATCGTCGAACACTCGGCGGGCGAGTTCACGCGCCTTCTGATCGGCCAGGAACGATCTGACCGCGTCGCCGATAGCAATATGGTCGTCGGTCAGTGCCAACGGCATAGGTTTCTCCTAGCTGTATGGGTTTTGGTCAGCGAGGGGCGAAACGCTGGCCGGCGTCCAGTCGTAGGCACTGACCGTTTAGCATTTGATTGTCGATGATGGCCAGCGCGAGCTTCGCGTATTCCTCGGGGCGTCCCATCCGCTTGGGGAATGCTGCGTCCTCGACGAGGGGGGCGACCTGCTCGTCGGTGAATGCGGCAGTGGCGCCGGTCGCAAACAGACTAGGTGCAATTGCCAGCACGCGGATGCCTTGGGGGCCGAGGTCGCGCGCCATTACCAGCGCCATGCCCGCGATACCCGCCTTTGAGGCGGTGTAGGCGACCTGGCCGATCTGCCCTTCGAAAGCTGCGATAGATGAGGTGTTGACGATGACGCCACGTTCGGAATCCTCTGCGTCGTTCTTACTCATGTGGAAGGCCTGCAAGCGATTGAGATTGAAGGTCGAGATCAGGTTCAGGTCGACGACTTGCCGGAAGGTCTCGAGGTCGTGAGGGCCGCTGCGTCCGAGAGTCTTTTTCACTGTGCCGCCACCTGCGGTGTTCACGGCGATGTGCAAGCTGCCCAGATCGGCGACTGCGGCCCCGAGTGCCTGCTCGGCGCCCTCGAAATCTGTAATGTCGATGGCGTGAAAGACGCCGCCTATCTGGTTGGCAATCTCCTTGCCTTCGCTGGCTTCGCGGTCGAGAATCGCGACGGTCGCTCCCGCTGCCGCAAGTGCTTCCGCGGTGGCCTTGCCCATGCCGGACGCGCCGCCCACGACGACTGCTTTCTTGCCATTGATCTGCATGTGCTCTTCCTGTCTGAAGGGTTGTTCGCCCGCGCCGCTGTGAGGGCTCCGTAACGACTGGTTTCCGCGCCGATGGATGTACGCTTTGCTTCGCTCACTTATAGTACTATCTTAACTATGTGACAGGAGCGCGGATCGATGGGCTAATGGAAAGATCCGAGGACCTGAAGCCGATCCGGCAACAGGCTCAAATGGAGGAACTGTGATTCTCAAAGTAGGCCAGTCGCTGGCAAGCACCACCGACGCGACTGTGCTCATCGTCGTTCGGGCTCCGTCTGGAGAGGTTGCACTGACCTGCGGCGGCGCCGAGATGGTGGCGGGCAAGGCTGGAGTCGGTGACGGGAGCGCCGTCGACCCGGCGCACAGCTCGGGAACTCTGCTCGGCAAGCGCTATGTCGACGACGAGACCGGGCTGGAGGTGCTGTGCACCAAGGCCGGCCAAGCCTCGCTGGCTGTCAGTGACCGTCCGCTGGAGGTCAAGCAAGCTAAGCCGTTGCCTTCGTCGGACTGACCACCGGCTCGACCGTTTAACCGTACTAGTGGAGTTTTGAATGAATGTGACGATGCTGCTCGATATGGCAATCGACGGCTTCGGTGACCGTGTGGTGATCGGTCGTCGGGAGGGCGGCATCACCGCGGCGCGGCTCGGCGAGATGGCTGAGGCGGGCGCAGCCGTGATTCGCGAGTCCGGTGCGGACTCGGTGGTTTACCTCGCCGTAAATGGACCAGCGTTTCCGGTCGCGCTGTTCGCTGCGGCCCGGGCGGGTGTCCCCTTGGTGCCTGTTAACTATCGGCTCGGGGTGCAACAGCTGCAGTCGCTACTGGCCCATCACCCGCGCGCGATCGGCATTGCCGACGAGGCGCAAGCACCGATCCTGCGCGGTGCAGGACTCGCTGTTTCCACTCCGGAGCAGTGGTTGGCTCGATGTGCTGGACCGGTCGTGTCGAGCGGCGAGATCCTTCCGGATCCGGACGGGGACGACGCACCTGCCGTTGTCATTTACACCAGTGGGACCACGTCGGCGCCCAAGGGTGTGCTACTTCGTCATGAGAATCTCACCTCGTACGTATTCGGTTCAGTCGAGTTCGGATCCGCCGAGTCGACGGACGCGGCACTGATCAGTGTCCCGCCGTATCACATTGCGGCAGTGGCAAATACGATCACGAGCCTATATTCCGGCCGTCGCACACTTGTGCTTGAACGCTTCACCCCGGCGCAGTGGCTCCAGCTCGCCCGCGAAGAACAGATCACCAATGCGTTGGTCGTTCCGACAATGCTCGCGCGCATCGTCGAATCAGGCGAGGACAAGTCTGTCCCGTCGTTGCGCAGTCTCGCCTATGGTGGGGCGCCCATGCCGGCCGCCGTCATCGAGCGAGCCTTGCGGATGTGGCCGGAGGTCGGGTTTGTCAATGCCTACGGACTCACCGAGACCAGCTCCACCGTCGCGGTACTCGGACCGGAAGATCATCGGCAGGCACTCGAGGCCGACGAGCCGGCGATGCGCGCCCGCCTGAGCTCGGTCGGCAGGGCGGTTCCGGGTATCGATCTCGAGATCCGGGATGAAAACGGTGCCGTCGTAGGGCCTGGTGTCACAGGCAGTATCCATGTGCGCGGCGAACAGGTATCGGCCGAGTACGCGGGTATCGGGCGGATGGTCGACGACCAGGGGTTCTTCAACACCCGCGACCAAGGGCACGTAGACGAGGCTGGTTACTTGTACATCGGCGGGCGTGTGGACGACACGATCATCCGTGGCGCCGAGAATATCGCTCCCGCAGAAATCGAAGAGGTCATTCTCCGCCATCCCGCGGTGCTCGACACAGCGGTCGTCGGCGTGCCGGATGACGAGTGGGGACATCGGATCGAGGCTGCGGTCGTGGTGCGGGCGGGAATGCAGCTTGATCCGGAAGAATTGCGGACCTTCGTGCGTGGTGTTCTGCGCAGCAGCAAGACTCCTGAACGGATCGTCTATTGGGACGAGTTGCCCCGAACCGAGACCGGTAAGCTCGTGCGACGCCACGTGCTCGAACGGATCGTAGCCGACGACATAGCGGTCTGAATTGCCGGCTGGCGGCGGTGTGTGCCCGAACCATGACACTGCCGCCGGACAGGTTCGGGCGCCATATTCCGCAGCAGGGGTGTCATTGCATATGCCTGCTTTCAGGTGGAGGCGGTTATGACGGTCTCGGCCACGCTGTCCTGACACAGCTCCCCACCCTCATATGCTCTGCCATGTTGGCGGTAGTGACCCCACGAGCTTTTCGACGTCGATCTCCGGCGCCGTCACCTGCGCATCCCGCGAGTTCGCGGTGACCGCTGTCCAACGATTCAGGGAGCACGTCGCCGAAGCAATGCTCGGCGTGCGCGATTTGCCCCCAAATGCATGGCCAAGAGTTCCGTCGTCTTCGGCGCGCACTCAAGGTGTGAGCACGTAGAGCATCGATTGCACACACCGAGGCCTATTACCTCGTGACTTGGATGTAACTCCGCAGCTAGCTAGCAACCACCTCTTTCACTTAGTAAACCTTCTCGGTAAGGTGGGGTTGGGCACTTCGAGTGCGGGCTCGATCGGCGAGACCGCCGCTCCGGCCCTGATCGGCTCATGACACGGAGGTATGGATGACGACGCAAGAGCAGCAGAAGGACACACAGCAGGTGTACACCTTCCGTGACGAGGACATTCAGCGTGCGCACGACTTGGTCGGCATTTACCATGCTGTGACCCAGCGCGAGCAGTTCACCCGAGCGACTCCGGACGTCATGCGCAATTTCGCACGCAGCTATGGCGACGACAATCCGCTGTTCGTGGACGAGGGTTACGGCCTCGATACTCGTTGGGGCGGGCAGATCGCGCCGCCGATGATCAATATCGCGCTAACTCGTGACCTCCTTGCGGATCCGATCCCCAAGGAGCAGCGCCGTCCGTCGTTTCGTGGGATCCATGTCTTCGTTTCGGGCACCACTACCGACTGGTATCGCCCGGTCTACGACGGCGACACGCTGTATTCGTTCCAAGGCTTCAGCGATGTCGAACTGAAGGAGTCCGAGTTCGCCGGCCGTTCCCTCATCGTCACCCGGTCGCACGTGCAGATGAACCAGCGTGCCGAGGTTGTGCAGGTTCAAAAAGTCATCACGATCCACACCGAGCGTCACGAGTCGAAGAAGCGGAACAAGTATCAGGACATCGAACCGGCCTCCTATACGCCGGACGATATCGCGAAGATCGACGAGATCTACGCCGCTGAGCAGCGCCGGGGTGCGAAGACTCGGTACTACGAGGATGTTCAGGTCGGCGAAAGCCTCGGCGTCATGGTCAAGGGGCCGCTGACGACGACCGATATGGTTGTATTCCATTCCGGCGGTTACGGTTTCGCGCCGTATACGCCGTGCACGAGCCGCTTGGCGTACCAGAATCGCCAGCGAATAGCAGCGTTCTACATCCCGAACGAACAGGGTGTGCCCGATGTAGCGCAACGCATTCACTGGGACAGCGCTTACGCGCGGTCGATCGGTTTGCCGGCCGCTTACGACTACGGCATGATGCGGGACTGCTGGCTGTCGCACTACCTCACCGACTGGATGGGCGATGACGCATGGTTGGTGACGATGTCGAGCCAGATGCGAAAGTTCAACTACGAGGGCGATGTTCACACCATCACCGGCGAGGTGGTAGGTAAGCGCGTCGAGCACGGCCGCTACCTGGTCGACATCGAGTTCCGGGGAACCAGCCAGCGCGGCGAAGTCACCTGTCCGGCGACCGCTGCAGTGGCCCTGCCCAGCCGGGAGGGAGGTCTGGTCGTGCTGCCTACGGCTCCCAAGGAACTCGACGCAACAGCCACGCGAATTCTCGCTCGCCACGGCGAGCTGCGTCATGCCGCACGTGCGTCTCGCGACTGAATCCTGTTCTCCGCATACCGAAACCGGGCGAGTTCGCTGGAGTGGAGCTACAGCCACTGCAGCGAACTCGCCCGCTTGTGGTCCGAAGGACGTCTCCGAGCGCTGTGTAATCCTTATTCGAGGAGGTCGCGGACCTGCACATTCTCGCGGCCTTCCATCAGCGAGAGGCGGGCGTTGACCATGTGCTTCTGCCAGTGCTCCATTGCCCCGTCCGCATCACGTGCACGCAGTAGCTTGATGAGCCGCCGACAGGATCGAATCTCGAGTTTGTAGGCAGACTCTTGTTGCTCCTTGTCCGCGCGAGTCTCCAGAAGGACGGCGCCGGTGTGACGCTCGGTGATCTCGTGCAGCATCCCGGCGATGATGGCGAGCGTGGCATTCCCGGACAGTTGCACCATTCGCAGGTGGAAAGCGGATGTTCCCGCTGCGAGATTGTCGGAGGCGAAGGCTGCGGGAAACTCTTCATCCACGATGCGTTCGAGTTCGTCGAAGTCCTCCTCGGTGCCGGTGAGGGCAAGGAGGCGGGCGGCGTCAGGCTCGATAGCCTCTCGGGCGACGAACACATCGGCCACGGTTGCGCCCGAGAGTTCGAGTAGCAGCGATGCGGGCCTTGCAACGATCTCGGGACCGGGAACGCACACCCGTGCGCCGGAGCGGGATCCGCGGCGTACCTCGACGAGACGTTCGGATTCGAGGACCCGCACGGCCTCGCGAAGTGTGGGACGGCTGACCGAGAAGTGCTCCATCAGCTCGGCTTCGTGGGGGAGGTGGTCGCCGTCTTTAAGCGTGCCGTCGATGATCATGCGGCGAAGGCTGCGTGCGACGAGCTGCGCGGTCTTCGGCGTCCTGATCGGGCGCGAAGCCGCGCCGCGCGAGTCGAAGATCGGTGCCAGGGCTCTATCGGCCACTTCTTGTTACCTCCCGTTGTATCGTCTTCGTCGGCCAAGTGAGCCATCTGGTCCTACGCCTTGCAGCGGGCTCGGCTTCATGTTCACCGTTTCCGGAGGTTCCTTGATCGTCGAATGTAGGATACTAAGTTTGACAAGTGAATGCATGTCGGCTCGCGACGAGACCTCGCCAATGTAGCCCGCCTCGAAGAATTCGTCCTCCCGGAGGGTCTTCTCTGCTACCTGTTTCGGCAACTGCCACACAACCGACATCCGCCGCACCCAATTCTCTTTCCCACAAGGTCTTTGTGCGGGAAGAGAAACTGCAGATAGTGTCTCGGCCAGGGCGTCGTCGTTGTCTGCGCGCGTCTTCGCCGTTGCGAAGCGCGGGTCGTCGGCCAGTCGTGCGTATGGCTCGCCGCTGAAACCAGGTCGGTCCATTCATGCTCGAGTGGCGCGGCCAGGAAGATCCAGCCGTCATAGGCTTCGTAGAGGCGCTAGAGATCGCCGTACCCGGAAAGGGCGCGGTCGGGTCGTCGTGGTTCGGTCATACCGGGATAGTTGATATTCCGGTATGACCAGTGCGCAGGTGCCGGTGGCGATCATTGTTGTGGTCATGGTCGCGAGCGGGCGGCCGCGCCGGCGGGCCAACAATCCGAGCAGCATCGCGGACGCCGCACCGAGCGCTGCTACCGTCCGCATGCACGGAAAGATTGGCGGCGAGGGGGATTACCGTTGACCTGGTCGAGCGTATCCACGCCTTCTGTCATGTCCGGCATGTCGGTCAGGGCGAGACCGGTCGCAGCCCCGATCGATGGGGCATAGGCAGGTCTAGCTCCGTATGGACCGTCTGTGCCGTACCCGGGTGCGCACAAGTAGACGAGGTCGGGATTCAGTGCTTTCGATGTGCGGGCATCGACCGCGGCCCGCACGGCGGCGCCTGCGCGGTAGGTCTGTAGTACTACGTCGGCCTGCCTCGCGAGCTGGTGCACGATCGCCAGGCCCTCGGGTGAGCGCATATCGAGCGCGATGGATTCCTTGCCCTGCATCACCTTTGCTCCGCCGGCCTCGGGAAACGGTACGAGACCTCGGATGGTATCGCCGTCGAGAGGTTCCACTTTGATCACCTTGGCACCGCGGGCGGATGCCCGCTCGAGCATGATCTCCCACAGCTCGATCCGCAGGGCAGCATCGTAGAGTTGCGGAAGCCCTGCCCATTTCGGGTCTGTGAACATCCACATCAGGTCGAGTTCCTTCATCAGCGCGAGGAACAGGCGCGGCTCGGTCTGGGCGAACTGGATGAAGTGGCCGTCCTTCGTAGGCGTCGCCAACAAGGGGTAGATCAAGTGCCCGCTCGGGTGTCCTTCGTCGTCGAACGCGGCTGCTGGAACAAACGCGTCGGGCCAGCGGTTCGCAACCATTTCGATGCCGTCGTCCTCGTGCAGATCGCGAGTGATGCTCCTTTTTCCGCGGCCGAGAGCGGGCCACCCCGACAATGCCCGGAGGCGGCTTCCCGCAGGGGCTCGACGAAAATCACCTCCGTTCCCGCGTCGGCCAGAAACATGGTGGCTTGGCCGCCGGGCAGCGTGGTCGACAGATCGATCACGGTGAGGCGATTGAGAGCGCCGAGGTTGGTGGGACGGGTGTTTCCGGACAGGCCAGCAGTCACTGGGGCTCCCCCGTACGCGGTGAAGTGGTCCGCCGTACAAATCGGCGGCACAGGATGTCTGAGATGACGCAGGTTGAATGTGATCTGAATCTCAAGGCGAGCATAGAACACGTAGTTAACAAGGTTAAAATAGTCATCAGTAGCGACGCTGCGGCTCTTATTGCATCTGAGCTGGAGCTATGCGATAGGTTACTATGTGATATAGGTGGTCTGGGTTGGTGCATACTCGTCGCGAGAGGGCCGGGCCCGGCCGGGCATGGATCATGGTCGGCCTCGGTGGCAACAGAACGGAGTGTTGATGTGTCCAACGGCTTGAGTGACGTGGCGATAGTGGGCGTGGGGGCGACGCCCTATTACAAACGAGGGGGATCTGCTCCGCAGACCAATTTGGAGTTGGCGGGGAAGGCGATCCTGGCGGCGTGTGAGGACGCTGGAATCTCGGTGAAGGAGATCGACGGGTTCGCCTACTACTCCGGCGCCGGTGCCGGATACGGCGACAAGATGGATACGGCCGAATTCATGGAGACCCTGGGTATTCCCGAGGTTACCTTCACTGCTTCGTTGACTTCGGGTGGGGGCGGTGCGGCCGGTTCGATCGGACTCGCGCGCGCGGCGATTGTCGCCGGTGACGCTACGACCGTGGTTACGGTGATGACGCTGCAGCAGCAAAAGCAGCGCCTAGGCTCTGTCTTCGCCGCTAGCGCGCCGGATCCGATGAACTCCTTCATCCAGCCGTCCGGGTTGTCGGGTCCGGGACATCTGATGTCGGTGTTGGCCCGTCGGCATATGCACCTCTACGGCACCCGGCGCGATGCCTTCGCCGAGATCGCCATTTCAACCCGTGAGAACGCGCTGACCCGTCCGAAGGCGCTGCAGAAGACGCCCCTGACGAAGGAGGAATACTTCCAGGGCCGCATGATCGCGGATCCGTTGTGTCTCTACGACTTCTGCCTCGAGACCGAGGGGGCTGTCGCGGTAATCACCACGGGAGCGGAACGGGCGAAGGATCTCCGGCAGAAGCCGGTGCCGGTCGTTGCAGTAGCGCACGGTGGGCGTCGTGAGTGGGGCCGCGCATTCGCGTGGTACGGGATGCCCGACGAATACTTCGCTTCCTCGGGCAATGCTCCAATTGCCGAGCGGCTCTGGAAACAGTCGGGCCTGACCGCGAAGGACATCGACGTGGCGTTGCTCTACGACCACTTCACGCCAATGGTGCTCATGCAACTCGAGGACTACGGATTCTGCGCCAAAGGTGAGGGCGGCGAATTCGTCGAGAGCGGCGCCATCCGTTATCGGAGTGGCTCGATTCCGGTCAACACCCACGGCGGTCAGCTGTCCGAGGCGTACATCATCGGAATGACCCATGTGAAGGAGGCGGTGGAGCAGATGCGCGGCACTGCCATAAACCAGGTGGAGGACGCTGAATTCGCACTCGCCACAGGCGGACCCGCGTCCCTTCCGGTCAGCGGCTTGATTCTCGGGAGGGTGGCATGAGTGACATACGCGCGACCACGTTGCCGGCCGAGGTGGTCCATATCACGACCAATAGCCATACCGAGCCCTTCTGGCGGTATGCGAGGGATGGGAAACTCGTTGCGCTGCAATGTGGTTCGTGTGGCCACTTCCGCATGCCACCCACGCCGTTCTGTCCGGAATGTCAGTCGACCGACAAGAACTGGAAGGAGCTGTCCGGGCGCGGCAGCGTCTACAGTTACGCGGTCATTCACGGCTTCCCTGGCATCCCGGACATCACCCTCGTCGGCGCTGTGGTTTCGCTGGAAGGTGCCGGTGAGGCGCGTTTGGTGACCAATGTCGTCGATGTGGACCCTAGCGAGGTGTGTATCGGCATGGAATTGGAGGTCGCGTTCTCGCCGATTTCGGACGGCTGGCAGCTTCCCATATTCCGCCCGCTGCGGCGATGAGCGACCCGGCGGTCTGATCGTCAATTATCAAGTGCTGCAACGCGGGTTCCGTGGTTCGGGCCCCGCGTTGCGCATTTTCGGGGATTGACTCTGCTTTATAGTCAGAATAATATTCTGAGAATAAGGTTCTGATATGGATCGCCTGCTCGCTGTTGGAGGCGGCGGTTCCGCCTCGAAAGGACGACGCCAGTGCAACACTCCGACGGCGCTGCTCAGCTCGAAGAGGAAGGCTTTGTTGCGGAACTCGAGTTCCGTGCGACTGCGGCGGCGGCACAGGTGGAGCCGGGCGCGGAAGTGTCCGGCGTGCAAGCGTTGACCGGCGGGACGTCGAGCCTCACCTTCATTGCAGAGCTGACCGCTTCCAGGACATCGGTACCGGTGGTGCTCAAAGTTGCCCCGCCCGGCCTGGCTCCAGTCCGCAACCGCGATGTGCTGCGACAGGCGCGACTGATGGTTGCACTGTCCGACGTTGCCGGCGTCCGGGTTCCTGCCGTTCTGTTCGACGACGCCGGTTGCCCGCCCGAAACTCCGCCCTTCGTGGCTATGGAGCTGGTCGCCGGAGAATGTGATGAGCCCCTTCTGGCGGACAACCGGGACGCTGCCGACGCACCTCGGATTCGTGCCCGATACCTCGACGCCGCCCGCATGCTCGGTCATCTGCACAGCTTGCGGCCGGCGGAAGTCGGACTCGGTGACGAGCCCGTTGTAACCCTCGCCACCGAGATCGACCGGTGGACGCGCGCTCTCGAGACGGTGCCCGACGACCTGCGCGGAGATTTCCGAACCTGTGCACAGGCGCTGCACGAGACTATGCCGGAGCCGACCGGCCCGGCGGTTGTCCACGGGGACTATCGGCTCGGCAACACGCTGTGTGCAGGGGGCCAGGTGACAGCGATCATCGATTGGGAGATCTGGTCGGTCGGAGACCCGCGCATCGATCTCAGCTGGCTGACCTATTTCACCGATGAGGCGCGGCACCCGGCAGCACCCACCGTCCAGCCGTGTGGAACGCCGACCGTCACGGAAGTTGTCGAAGAATATGAGCAGGCCCTTGGATGGTCGGTCTCGGACCTGACCTGGTTCGACGCATTGACAAGGTACAAGGAGGCAGCGGCCACCGGGCTGCTGATCAAGCGTGCCCGCAAGAGAGGTGCTATGCCCGCGGCCTTCGCGCGGATGGAACCTACGTTGCCGAGCATGGTCGACGAGGCGATGGCCTTACTCGGGCGTTGATCGCGCAGCCATCACCATACTTCTGTTCCTAGACAAAGGATTCGAACTACATGTGGGACTTCAAGACGGACTCCGACTTTCAAGCCAAACTGGATTGGATGAACGCCTTCGTTCGCGAGGAGTGCGAGCCGCTGGATCTTTTGTTTCCGCATATCGGCCAGCCGTATAACCCCCACAACATGGCGGCGCGTGCGATCGTGAAGCCACTACAGGACAAAGTTCGTCAGCAGGGCCTGTGGGCCTGCCACCTCGGCCCTGAACTGGGCGGCCAGGGCTACGGGCAACTCAAACTGGCTTTGATGAACGAGATCATCGGCAGATCCATGTGGGCACCCACCGTTTTCGGCACCGCCGCCCCGGACACCGGCAATGCCGAGATCCTGGCAATGTTCGGCACCGAGGAACAGAAAGCGCGATATCTTCAGCCGCTACTCGACGGCGAGATCGCGTCCTGTTTCTCGATGACCGAGCCGCAGGCAGGGGCCGATCCGAAGGAATTCGTTTGCGCCGCACGTCGCGACGGTCACGACTGGATCATCAGCGGGGAAAAATGGTTCTCCTCGAACGCTCGCTACGCCGCCTTCTTCATCGTCATGGCTGTTACAGCCCCGGACGCTTCCCCTTATCGCCGGATGTCGATGTTCGTGATTCCCGCTGATACGCCGGGGATCGAGATCATTCGCAACGTTGCGGTGATACCGGACCGCGAGGAACTCGACGAGGGCACACATGCCTACATCCGGTACAACGATGTCCGAGTGCCCGCCGACGCGATCCTCGGTGGGCCCGGTCAAGGGTTCGAGGTTGCTCAGGCCCGGCTCGGTGGGGGACGGGTGCACCACGCTATGCGTACGGTCGGCAAATGCCAGCGGGCCTTCGACATGATGGCCGAGCGAGTATTATCTCGCCGCACGCAGGGTGAATTGCTGGCCGAGAAGCAAATGGTCCAGCAGTTCATCGCGGATTCGTGGATCGAACTGGCTCAATTCCGCCTACTGGTGATGCAGACGGCGTGGATCATCGATAACGAACCGCACGGGGCAGCTCGGACGAATATCGCGATGTGCAAAGTCGCTATGGCCGAGATCTTCCATGCCATCATCAGCCGTGCGGTGCAAATTCACGGATCTCTCGGTGTGACAACCGAACTGCCCCTATATGACTGGTGGGCCACCGTTCCGTCGCTGGCGCTGGCCGACGGTCCCACCGAGGTACACAAGGCGACTGTCGCGAAGCAGGTGTTGAAGCGCTATCGGCCGGCCGCGGGACTCTTTCCCACCGAGCACATTCCGACGCGGCGGAACGCCGCCCGCGCGAAGTACGCGGATACTTTGAAGGAGTACGGACAATGACCGATCTATTCTCGCTCGAGGGGAAAGTCGCACTTGTCACAGGCGGCAGTCGAGGTCTGGGACGACAGATGGTCCTCGCCTTCGCGGCGGCAGGAGCCGACGTCGTGATCGCGAGCCGCAAGATAGAGGCGTGTCAAGAGGTGGCGAAAGACGTCGAGGCGCTGGGGCGTCGATCGCTACCGGTGCGATGTCATGTCGGGAAATGGGACGACATCGACTCTCTGGTCGAAGCCGCTTACGCTGAGTTCGGAAAGGTTGACGTGCTCGTCAACAACGCTGGCATGTCGCCATTGGCGCCGTCTTCCGCGCAGACGGGAGAGGCGTTGTTCGACAAGATCATCGATGTGAATTTCAAAGGGCCGTTTCGGCTCTGCGCTTTGATCGGTGAGCGGATGGCAGCGGGCGAGGGTGGCTCGATCATCAACATCTCCTCCTCGGGGGCGCTGATGCCGGTGCCGGGCTTCGGCCCGTACTCCGGCGCGAAGGCCGGTCTGAACGCGTTGACCCACGTGTTCGCCCGTGAGTACGCTCCGAAGGTCAGGGTGAACACCATCTCCGCCGGTCCGTTCTTGACCGACATCGCCCAATCGTGGCCCGAGAAGGCCAGACACGTCATTCGCAGCGCCGCCGGGCGCCCGGGCGCCCCGTCCGAGATAATCACCACCGCGATGTATCTGGCCAGCCCGGCGTCGAGTTACACCACGGCCTCGCTGATCCGGGTGGACGGCGGCCTGTACTGACCGCCGTCGCAGGGATCGGAGTCAGCGGACGGAGAAGCCGGCGTCCACGGGGAGGGAGACGCCCGTAATCCACTTCGCCTGATCGGAGACCAGAAATGCGATGGCATCGGAGATATCGCTCGGCTGCAGGATATCGATCGGCATTGCATTCTGCATCTCCGCGATGGAGTTCTTGCCTCCCGCGGCGGCCTCCTCGACGAGGCGACCCATGGCCTCGTTCATCGTCATGCCCGACGCGACGCCTGTCGGATGCACGATGTTGACTCTGATCGAGTGTTCGGCCAGTGACGCTGCGTACTGCTTGCAGATACCGACCAGACCCCATTTCGACGCAGTGTAGGCCAGTGCGGCGGTGTTCAGGTTCGCGGTCGGGCGCACGCCGGCGGTCGAGCCGGTGAACACGATCGAGCCGCCGTGTCCGCCTGAAATAATATGCGGCACAGCAGCATTCACTACGTGGAAGCCGCCGCTGAGATTCGTCGACACCACGTCATCCCACATCTGTGCGTAATCCTCAGGATCGTCGCTCAGTCGCACGATGCCGGCATTGGACAGGACGATGTCGATCCGCCCGAAAATCTCGTGGCCGCGGTCGACAGCCGCGCGCGTCGCGGCAGCATCACGGACGTCCGCCTCGACGGTGAGGATTCGGCGTCCGAGTGCTTCTACCTGAGCGGCTGTTTCCTTCAAGTCCTCTGGGCTGGCGTTGGGGTAATCCATCGTCTCGATATTCGCGCAGATATCGATGGCGATGATGTCGGCGCCGGCCTCGGCCAGCCGCACAGCGTGTGAGCGCCCTTGTCCACGTGCGGCTCCGGTGATCAAAGCGACCTTGCCTTCGAGACCGGTCATGGTGGTCCTCCGTCGAATCGACACGGGTTTCCCGCCAATCGGGCCCGTGTGCATGTAAACGTGTCGGTATGGCGGGTCCAAGTTAACGCACTGAGTTATCTATGTGCAATCACTTCTTCTGCTGCTGGGCCGAGCGCACGACCACGTCGACGAGCGGGCCGACCTGTTCGGCCAGATGCGCTCGGGTATGAGCACATGCCTCCCGAGGCTGCGAGAGTCGGTGCATGAGCACCGCGCCGAATAGGGACTGAATCAGAGGTTCGTGCGCGGTTTCGGGGGCCATCTCGCCGCGTGCAACGGCCCGTTTAAAGGCCTCTGCAGCGGCTGAGCGCAGAGTTCTCGCGATGCGCCCCAGGGTGGGCTGCAGGTCGGTGCTGTCGGCGGTGACGTCGATGGTGATCCGGAGCGTCGCCCAGCCGATCGGATCGAGGAAATGATCGAGCAGCGCGGTGGCAAGTGCGGTCAAATCGCCGGTCAGTGAACCGGTGTCCACATTCACCCGCAAGTTCAGCGCCACGGATTCGACGCTGTCGAGTAGGAGTTGTTCCTTGTTCTCCCATCGCAGATACAACGCTGATTTGCCGACTCCAGCGCGTCTGGCAACGCCCTGCATTGTGAATGCGCCCCGGCCCAGTTGCGCGTATTCGAGTAGTGCTGCGGTCATCAGCTTCTCGTCCAGTTCGGGGTTGCGCGGGCGCCCGTGGGGTGTGGCTTGCCGGGGCATGCGATCTCGCTCCTTGCTCTGACGGTCCGTGCGGTGGTCTCGAATCAACCAACCACAAGGCGGTTACTTGAGACCTTCGGTAGTAGCCGAATCTTGCTACTTGCGGACACTTGGGGTCCGTAATATCGTGTGAGCTGCGCAACATCGCTAACTAAGATGACGTTGTTGCTTCTCTTCTGATCGCAAGCGAAAGTGACGGATCCATGACCAGTCAGTCAGTCGACACGACCAGGCCCGCTGTACACCTCCGAATTGGTGCCGAGCGGATCGCGACGGGCTCGGGCGGAGTGCATGAGCACGTCAACCCTGTCGACGGCACGGTGGATGCGCAAATCCCGCTCGCGGGTTCAGCCGAGGTAGACCGCGCGGTGCGCACGGCCCACGATGCCTTCGCCGAGTGGCGTCGTACTCGTCCTGCCGAGCGACGGCGGATGTTGACCAAGCTCGCCGACCTGCTCGAGGCCAACGCCGAAGAGCTTGGTCGTCTGGGCACACTCGACAATGGCACTCCGCTTTCGGCTACAGCCGGTTTGGTGGCGTCGTCGATCGAGTGGACGCGGTACTATGCGGGTTGGGCGGACAAGCTCGCCTCCGAGGTCACCGGATCGTTCGCGGCAGATGGTGAGTTCTCCTACACGCTCGGCCAGCCTTATGGCGTGATCGGTGTGATCATTACCTGGAACGGCCCGCTGATCTCGCTCGCGATGAAAATTCCGGCCGCGCTCGCCGCGGGAAATACGGTCGTGGTCAAACCGTCCGAGCTGACTCCCTTCACCGGTGAACTCTTCGCCGATCTGGTCGAACAGGCCGGTATACCGGCAGGCGTGGTCAATGTCCTGCCCGGCGCGCCCGAAGCCGGAGCTGCGCTGGTGGAACATCCGCTGGTCAAGAAGGTGACCTTCACCGGCGGTCCGGATACCGCGCGCAAGATTCTGCACAGCTGTGCCGACCTGATGAAGCCGTCTGTGCTCGAGCTCGGCGGTAAGTCCGCCAACATCGTGTTCGCTGATGCCGACCTCGACCAGGCGTGTTCGCACGGCACGATGTGGTCCATCGGTGTGCTCAGTGGCCAGGGCTGCGCGCTGCCGACCCGAATGCTGGTGCAGGACAGCATTTACGAGGAGGTGGTCGGCCGCGTAAAGGCGATCACCGGGTTGATTGCGGTCGGCGATCCGCTGGATGCCGGAACTGTATCGGGTCCGGTAGTCAATGAGGTTGCGTTGCACCGGATCCTCGGGATGATCGAGCGAGCCCAGAGCGACGGCGCGCGGCTGGTAACCGGCGGTCACCGCATCGAAGGGGCCCTCGCCGACGGCTTCTTCATCGAACCAACTGTGTTCGCCGACGTCGATCCACAGTCGGAGCTCGCTCAAAAGGAAGTATTCGGTCCCGTGTTGGCTATCACTCCGTTCGCGACGGAGCAGGAAGCGATCGACATCGCCAACGCCAGTGAGTACGGGCTTTCGGGCTACATCCAGACCAACGACCTTCGTCGCGCGCACCGGGTCGCAGAGGAGCTGACCACCGGCGAGGTTCTGATCAACGGCGCCACGAACCTCGGCGTCAACCGGCCGTTCGGCGGGATCGGCCTGAGTGGTCTCGGTAAGGAAGGTGGCCGCCAAGGGATCGAGGAGTTCCTGCGGTTCAAGAGCATCGCCATCGCCTGATTTTCGCCGTGCCCGCGCACGGCGCGGCACCTCGGTGCCGGCCAGTTTCTGTAACGAAAGGATTCACCGTGGCGGCAGAACCGGACCACGCAAAGAGCTCGGGTCCGCTGGCGGGCTTGATCGTGGTTGATCTCTCGACCACGTTGCCCGGGGCGCAGGCAAGCCAGTTCCTGGCCGACTGCGGCGCAGACGTCATCATGGTCGAGCCGCCCGGTGGCAGCGCCCTGCGCAGCATCGCGGGGTGGCCTGGGCTGCTGCGCGGGAAACGTAGCGTCACCCTGGACCTGCATGTCGAGAACGATCTCGCCGCGCTGCGGGAGTTGCTGCGTACCGCAGATGTGCTGATCACGACGGTGCGTCCGACCTCGGCGGCGCGGATCGGGCTCACCGCTGAGTCCGTGGGTGAGAAGTACCCCCGGCTGATTTGGGCGTCGATCACGGGCTGGGGCAGCACCGGCCCATGGAAGGATTACAAGGGCTGGGAAGGCCTGGTCATGGCCAAGACTGGTGTGATGTTCGAGAAGCGCCAGTTGACAACGCGGCCCGGGCCGGCGTTCGTTACCGCGCCGTACGCGTCCTTCGCGGCGGCGCAGGCTGCGATCCACGGTGTACTGGCGGCACTGATCGAGCGCATGTCGAGCGGACGTGGTCAGGCTGTCGAGTCCAATCTGGTGACCGGGATGGGCTCCATGGATCCATACAACTGGTTCTACGAGATGGTCCTCGAGCGCTACCCCGACGCGTTCAGCCCGATGGACGTGGCCTACGACGATGACGGGCACCCACAGGCATACCTGATTTATGCGCTCTTGATCGCGGCGACCAAGGATGGTCGCTGGCTGCAGTTCGCGCAGACAGCGCCGCGGCTGATGCAGGCATGGCTGACCGAACTCGATCTGGTGAAGGAACTGGCGGATCCGAAATGGGCCGGGTTCCCGATGCTGCCGACCGCCGAACTCCGAACGGAATTCTGGCAGATCATGCTCGACCGCGTGGGTGCGCGCTCGTTCGAGGAGTGGCAGCAGGTTTTCGAAGAGAACCACGACATCAGCGCCGAGGCCTTCCGCACGCCCGACGATGCGCTGGACCATCCACAGGTTGTGGCAGAGGGCCGGGTCGTGACGGTCGACAATCCTGGGATCGGTCCAGTGCGGCAACCGTCCACCCTCATCCATGCGGACGGGAAACCACTAACGGCCTTGCGGGCAGCGCCGTTACCCGGCCAGCACGACGAGGAGGTGCGCGCCTCTCTCTCCGGAATCTTGCCGCCCCAGGCTACCGATGCCGTCGCGCCGGAGGAGTTGCCGCTGCGTGGCATCACCGTCCTCGAATTCGGAACCATGTTCGCTGGACCGTACGGTGCGACTCTGCTGGGGGACCTCGGCGCCAGGGTGATCAAGATCGAACCGGTGCAAGGTGACAATATTCGCAACCTGGTGGCGTTCCCTGAAGCCGGTGGCGCGAAAGTGCTGCAGGGCAAGGAAAGTGTCGCGCTCGATATCACGGCGCCCGAAGGGCTTCGGCTCGTCTACGAACTCGTCCACCGTAGCGATATCGTTCTGCAGTGTTTCCGAGGCTCGGCCGCTGAGCGGGCGCAGATCGATGAGGCGACGCTCAAGGGGATCAATCCGGACCTGGTCTACCTGAGTACCCCAGGCTACGGCGTGGAAGGACCGTACGCGGCCCGGCCTGCCTACGCGCCCTCGATAAGCGCGGCGTCCGGATTGTCGGCCGTCGACGGTCGCGATGCCTCTGACGCGCCGAGTGACCCAGAAGCGGTGCGGGCCGGCGCGCGCACCTTGCACGCTGCTGGTGCAGTGTCCGCAGTGCAGTCCGACGGCATCGCTGCGCTCGGTGTCGCTTCGGCGATGTTGGTGGGCCTCTACGCCAAACGGACGGGGCGCGCACTTTCGAACATGGTGACCACCATGCTCGGCACCGTGCACCAGGCGCTGATCGGATATAACACCAACTACGAGGGCAGGCCGGAGATCCCCCGGGCGGATGCGGAGTTCTACGGAATCGATGCGCTGTACCGGATGTATCGGGCTGCAGATGGTTGGGTGTTCTTGGCCGCGCCGCTGCCCAGTGAATGGGAAGCGGTAGTGAAGGCGTTGTCGTCGTACACAGATCTGGCCGCAGACGCTCGATTTTCCACTGTGGCAAGCCGTCGCGATAACGATGCGGCGCTCGCCGAGGTACTTGCCGGCATGTTCGCGGGCAAGGGGAAGCAGCAGTGGGAGGATGAGTTGACCGCGCTCGACGTCGGTTGTGTGGCTGTGCTCGAACGCAATTCCGAGTTGGCGCTGCAATCCGATGCCTTCTTCGAGGCTGGTTACTGCGTCGAAGCGGTCAGTCCGATCTTCGACGAGCACCGCAGACTAGCCCCGCTCACTCGGTTCTCCCGCTCGCGTACCAAAGCTGACGCGGGCTGCACCATCGGCCAGCACACTCGCTCGGTGCTGCGCGAGATCGGCGTTGGGGATGAGCGTATCGACGAGCTGGTGGCGAAGGGCGTCATCGTCTGTGACGATTGAATCGTTGCTGCCGGACCGTCGCGATGGACGTCGACGGTCCGGCTATACGTACGGCCGGACCGAAGGTGCTCCTGCGCCGAGTTGGAACTCGATCGCTCTGCTGTATGTGAAGTGACCGCCGTACGTGGGGGCTGACTATGTGGCGTAGAAGGCGCGCACCGCGCAGCGTGTCTGCGCAATCTCGTGCGACCTGTGAAGGTTTCATCGGTGATCTGGTGCAGTGGGATCGTACCGGGATGGGTGTAGTCCCGAGGACTCAGCTAAGGTAAGTTACTTAGTTATATAGGTAAGTCTGGTAAGTCACCGCCGACAAAAGGAGGAACGATGGATCTGAACGGGTTGGCCACGGTCATCGCGGAGTTGAACAACCACGTCCTGACCATCACCCTCAATCGACCAGATCGTTTGAACTCCTTCAATGACGCAATGCGTGAGGAGTTCAAGGCGCTGTGGCGGTTCGCCGACGACGAGGACGATGTGCACGTCATCGTGCTGCAGGCCAACGGAGATCGCGCCTTCTGTACCGGGGTGGACGTGCGAGAGGGGACCTATCTGGCCGACAATCCGTTCAGCAGGCAGGACCCGGGCATCGATCTGTCACCCAAGCAGAACGGCTGCTGGAAGCCGTTGATCTGCGCGGTGCACGGCATGGTTGCGGGTGGCGCCCTCTACTGGCTTAACGAGGCCGATGTCATCGTATCGAGCGACGACGCCCAGTTCTTCGATCCCCACGTTTCCTACGGGATGGTCGCGGCGCTGGAGCCGATCGGTCTCGCCCACCGTATCCCGATCGGTGAGGTGCTGCGCATGGTTCTCCTCGGTTTGGACGAAAGGATGTCCGCAGCACGAGCTCGCGAGATCGGTTTCGTCAGTGAGGTGGTGCCGTATGACCGCCTTCGAGCTCGGGCTCAGGAACTCGCCGCCCGAATCGCCGCCAAGCCGCCCGCTGCGATTCAGGGCAGCATCCGCGCGATTTGGGAGTCGCGCGACACCGGGCGCTCGCATGCTCTCGCCACCGCGATGGCATACACGACAATCGGCAATCCTGTCGGACAGGCGCAGGTCGTGCGGTCGGAAGTATCGACCCGCGAGTACGAGGTTCGCTGACGAGCGGACGGCCGAAGCGCGTTCGCAGAAGGAGTAGCTGACATGGACTACGGAATGGGCCCGGAGCTCGAACAATTTCGGTTGGAGGTGCGCGCGTTTATCGAGGCCAATGCGCCCGCGATCCCGCCGAAGGCCGGAGTGCGTAGTGCGGAGAACCGTGCAGAGCACGCTCTGATAATGGAATGGATGGGCAAACTCTATGCCGCCGGCTATATGGGTGGCGATTGGCCCGAACAATACGGCGGACGGGGCAGCGCTTACTCCAGCGAGCGTGATGTCGTGGTGGGCGAGGAACTCGCGCGCGCTCGTGCCCCGTATTTCGCGGGTGCGGGGGAGCTGATTTCGCATGCCCTGATCGACTTCGGAACCGAGGATCAGTGTCAGCGGTATCTGCCGGGCATCCGATCCGGGCGGGATACGTGGTGTCAGCTGTTCAGCGAACCGAGTTCCGGAAGCGACCTGGCCTCACTGCGTACCAAGGCGGTTCGCACGGAGAATGGCGGCTTTCGCATCAACGGGCAGAAGGTGTGGACTACCAACGGCCACTGGGCCGATTACGGCTATCTGCTGGCCCGCACCGATCCGGATGCGCCCAAACACAAGGGCATCAGCGCATTGGTCGTGGATATGACCCTGCCCGGGGTAGATGTGCGGCCCCTGCGCGAGATGACCGGCACGTCGGACTTCAACGAGGTGTTCCTCGACAACGTGGAACTGCCGGCCGATGCGTTGATCGGTGAACTGAATTCCGGCTGGAGCATTGCCAATTCGAGCCTCGTGCACGAAAGAAGTAGCACCGCCACCACCGTGGTTCGACTGCGCCAGAGTATCGGTGCGCTCACAGATTTGGCGAAGAGCGTTCACCGCGGCGGACGGCCGGCCATCGAAGACGGTGCGGTACAGGAGACGCTGGGGAAGTTCACCGCCGAGGTCGAGGCGCTGTCCGCGCTCGTCTACGCGAACATCAGTCGGTGGTCGCGGGGGACCGAACGAGTTCACGATGCACCCATGGCTAAATTGATGTTCAGCGAACTGGGAGTCGAAATCGCTCGGTTCGCGTTGGAACTGAGCGGGGAGGCGGGCATCCTGGTCGAGGGCGACCCCGGCGCCGTCGACAACGGCCGATGGCAAGACGAGTTTCTCTATGCTCGCGCATACACAATCGCAGGTGGCAGCTCCGAGATCATGCGCAACATTATTGCCGAGCGTGGACTGAAGCTGCCCCGCTGATCTCTGCTTGGGGGTGAGAATGTGCGCGCCACCATGAACGGACTCGGTGTGGCGATGCGACAATGCCTGCTCGGCACACCCGAATGCGCCATGCGCGGACTTCCTGGGTTCCTGTCAAATGCAACTACGGAGCGCGATCTTTCGGGCATCGTCATGCCGAGCCGGAAATGGTGGGTCGAAAACGGGTGTAAGAGTGCCTCGTCGGTGACTCGATCCGGGGTTTGTTTCTTCGGCATGTGGCTGGCGGGACTATGGGCGCGCCCGGTTCTCGCCCGGCGAGTATAAACGTCGCCGTCAGCGGTCTGTTGGGGGGAAGTCGACTCGGAAATCCAAGCTTTTACCCGGCCGACCAGATTTTCCGGACAGCGGCATGGCTGATTCGAAATGTGCTGGTTCACCTTGCAGATTCTGGGGCATCGAAAGGGGGCGTCGGCGCCCCGTAGTCGACAATGCAGTCAGTCGATCCAGACGCTTTGACTTCCGACGACAAGCCGGGACATCCGCTACAGCCCTGGTAGATCATGGCAGGCAAATGTTGACTCCATGACGTCCCAGGGCTGCGGATCGCGACGTCCTTACACTGCGGCGAGACGTCTCCGATGCCACATCACCGAGCCGTTCAGCAGTTCGTCGACCTTGATTCGACGGATCAGCAGATGCAGATCGTGCTCCCAGGTGAACCCGATGCCGCCGTGTACCTGTAGGGCGGTCGATGCGACAGTGCTGGTTGCGTCGCCGGCGTAAGCGGCCGCGGCCGACACAGCTGTCGCGCGTCGTGCCGGGTCGTTGTCGTCGAGGGCAACCGCTGCGGCCCATAGCGAGGCCTGCGAAGCTTCGGTCTGCAGTGCCATATTTGCGCAGTGGTGTTTGACGGCCTGGAAACCGCCGATCGGCTGACCGAACTGGGTGCGTTGCTGGGCGTACTCGACTGTCTGCTCGACGAGCCGCCTGGCGGCGCCGAGCGCGTCCATCTTGCGGTAGAAAGCCAGGGCATCCGAAAGATAGGAAATAGTGCCGGCCGGCACGGTGGTCCAGTTGGCGGCCGACACCGTCACCTCGAGATCGAGAACGCCCCATGATCTGGTCAGATCGAGAGTCTCCAGTGTCCGCAAGTGGAGTCCATCGGTAGCCCGTGGCACATGCGCGAGAATCTCGCTACCGTCCGACGCCTGAGTCGCGAGTAGAAAGCCGGTCGCATCGAGCGCTGCTGTCGTAGGACCCGTGATGCCGGTTATACGTAGCTCAGTGCCAGCGATATCGGCCTTCGGCGAGACACCCGTGGGTGACGAAAGTGCGAGCAGGATTCGTTCTGCCCCAACGGTATTCGCGTGCCCCAGTGTCGCGAGAGAAGGATCCAGCTTGTCCAGCGCGGCGGTGGCCAGGGCGAGCTCGGCCAGCGGTGCGGGGCTGCAAGCGCGGCCGTGTTCTTCGACGAGCACGGCGAGGTCAACATGAGTGCCTCCGATATCGCCGGTGAGCAGACCGACCAACCCGGAGTCCGCCAGGTGCTTTACGTCGGCGTCGGTCAGTCGTGCCGGACCGGAGTCGATGTAGCGCCGGCGTGCTGCGATCGGGTCGTGTTTACCCAACCAGGCGCGCTCGCTTGCGGCCAACTCTTCTTGTTCGGCGCTCAGGGCGAAGTCCACAGCATTCCTCCTCGTGAATATTGACCTAGTTAACCATGTCAGCTATCTTCTGGGTAGAGCATACGACAGCCGGGATATCGGAATGCGTGATCATGGCGATCGATACGGCCGGGGCGCTGGAATGTGGTGTCCCAGCTCGGTGGCCCGCCACCGCATGAGTGGGAGGAAACGAATGACGACCATCAGAGGGGCGTTGGCGCGGCTATGGGAGGCTGACGACGACGCTGCCATGATCCAGCAGGGTGAGACTTGGTTTACTTGGGGACAAGTCCGTGTGCTGGCGGAAAGTCTCGATGCCGCACTGATCGGCGCCGGCTGCCACGCGGGCAGCAGGATCGGTGTGGTGCTCGACAACCGCATGGAATCGATCGCTGCCGTGGTCGCCCTCCTCGGTAACGGCCGCACTGTTATCACCCTGAATCCGATGCAGCCGGTGACGCGACTGAGTAATGATATGACCGGTGCTCACCCTGATGCCGTTCTCGCGTCGGCCGAAATGTGGAGTGAGCCGGTGTTCCGCGCCGCTGCGGAGGCGGGCGGGATGATCGGCTTCGCGGTCGACGGAGCCGAAGTGGTCGCGACGACCGACCCGGCCCTCGACGGCACGGCGCGTTCAAACGATGCGGTCGCAGAGCCGGTGGGCGTGGAGATGTTCACCTCCGGTACAACAGGACCGCCCAAGCGAATTCCGCTGACTTGGCGCCAGCTCGAGGCTGCGCTGACCGCGGTTCACGGACATACCGGCGCGGCCGGGCCCGCGGACCGGAAACCGCTCACAGGCCGCGTCGCGCTGGTCACCCTGCCGATCGTGCATATCGGCGGCCTCTGGGGCGTGCTGCAAAATCTGGCCGAGGCACGGCCCTTCGTGATGCTGCCGCGGTTCACCGTCGAGGGTTGGTGTACGGCGGTGCGCGAACATCAGCCGAAGATCGCGGGTCTGCCGCCCGCCGCGATGCGTGCGGTGATCAGCGCCGACGTGCCGGCTGCGGATCTGGCGAGTTTGCGGGCCATCACCGCCGGAACAACTTTCGTCAATCCGGACCTCGCGGACGAGTTCACCGCGAAGTACGGCATTCCGGTGCTCATCATGTACGGCGCGACCGAATTCGCCGGTGCGATTGCGGGGTGGACCAAGCCCATGCATGCGCAGTGGTGGGCCGAGAAACGCGGCAGCGTCGGGAGGGCAATGCCCGGCGTCGAACTGCGGGTGGTGGGCGACGACGGCTCGGTTCGGCCGCTCGGGGAGTCCGGACGCCTCGAGGTGAGCTCCAGCCAAACCGGGACCGGCAAAGGCGATTGGGTCCGTACGTCGGACCTGGGCCATGTCGACGAGGACGGGTTTCTATATATCGACGGGCGCGCGGACGACACGATCATCCGCGGTGGCTTCAAGGTGCACCCCGAGACGGTCGCGGAAGCGCTTCGCGCCCACGACGCGGTCTTGGACGCGACGGTGTATGGCCGCGACGACGAGCGGCTGGGCAAGGTACCGGTCGCGGTTGTCGAATTTCTCAACGGTTCCGGCCCCGTCGCCGAGGACGAGCTGAAGGCATTCTGCCGCGGTCAGCTGACGGCCTATGAGATCCCTGTTCGCATTTATTCGGTTCCGGAGCTGCCGAGAAGCGTCTCGCTGAAGGTGGATCGCCGGCGCTTGATCGAAATGGTCTCGGAGATAGACGAAGCCGCAACGGCCGCGGTGCCGTCGGGAAGGTAGACGACAGATGCAACGCGAGATTTTCGACGTAGAACACGATCAATACCGGGACACCGTTCGCGAGTTCCTGGCCCGCTATGTGACTCCGCATCAGGGGCAGTGGGAAAAGGACGGCATCGTCGACAGGCAACTCTACGTCGATGCCGCCAAGTTCGGAGTGCTCGGTTTCTCGGTGCCGGAGGAGTTCGGCGGAGGTGGTGTAGCGGGCGATTTCCGTTACAACGCGATCGTCGCAGAAGAATTGGCTCGCGCATCCTCGGGTGCACCTGCGTTCACATTGCAGAACGACATCCTTGCGCCTTACTTGCTCGACCTTACCAACGACGAGCAGAAGGCGCGGTGGCTGCCCCGGTTCGCGCGGGGCGAGCTGATCGCGGCGGTCGCCATGACCGAGCCGGGCGCGGGAAGCGACCTGCAGGGTATTCGCACCTCTGCGTATCGGGACGGTGACGACTGGGTGCTGTCCGGTGCGAAGACGTTCATCTCATCGGGTATCCATGCCGACCTGGTCATCGTGGTAGCCCGCACCGATCCGGATGCCAAGGCGAGCAGCGCGTTCACCCTGCTGGGGGTCGAACGCGGGATGGCGGGCTTCACCCGCGGTCGCAAATTGGAAAAGCTCGGTCTGCGCGCCCACGACACAGCTGAACTCAACTTCGACGCGGTTCGGGTCCCCTCCGCAAACGTGATCGGCGAGGTCGGTAAAGGATTCTTGCACTTGATGCGGAATTTGCCGATGGAGCGCCTGTCCATCGCGGTGACAGCGGTGGCATCCTGCCGCGCCGCGCTGGATATGACCCTCGAATATGTCAAGTCCCGCAAGGCATTCGGTGCGCCGATCGGTTCGTTCCAGTCCAATAAATTCGAGCTCGCGACTCTGGAGACGGAGGTCGATCTCGCTCAGGTGTACCTCGACCGGTGTATCACGTCGCTGAATGCAAGCACCCTCGATGGTGTCGATGCGGCGAAGGCGAAGTGGTGGACCACCGAACTGCAGCAGCGGCTGATCTACACCTGCCAGCAAATGCACGGCGGCTACGGATACATGATGGAGTACCCAATCACCAAGGCGTACGCCGATGCTCGGATCCAGACGATATACGGCGGCTCGACTCAGATCATGAAAGAAATCATCGGCCGCTCGCTCGGACTGTAGAAAGGAAAGCCCTATGGGTGCAGTAATTGTCGAGGCTGTACGGACCCCGGTGGGGAAACGTAACGGCGGCTTGTCCGGAATTCATCCCGCCGATCTTTCGGCGGTCGTACTGCAGGAGTTGGTCAAGCGGGCGGGTATCGATCCTGCGCTGATCGAGGATGTCATCTGGGGCTGCGTCGGGCAGGTCGGTGAGCAGGCGCATGACATCGCTCGCAATGCGGTGCTAGCCGCGGGTTGGCCCGAGTCGGTGCCGGGCGTCACTGTTGACCGCCAGTGCGGTTCGTCGCAGCAGTCGCTGAATTTTGCCGTCGCGAGCGTGCTCGCCGGACACTACGACGCCGTGGTGGCCGGCGGTGTCGAGTCGATGTCGCGGGTCCCGATCGGAACTTCGGCCGGCGTTGGCGGCAGCCCGCTGAGCCCACGGTTCTCTGAGCGCTACCGCAACGCCGAGCCGAACCAGGGCCTCGGAGCCGAGATGATGGCCGAGAAATGGGCCCTGTCGCGGGCGGAGGTGGACGCGTTCGCCGCTCGCTCCCACGATCGTGCCGCCGCAGCGCAGGACGCCGGCGTGTTCGACGCACAGATCGTGCCCGTCACTCTTCCTGACGGGACCGTGGTGTCGAAGGACGAGGGCATCCGTCGCGGAACGACCGTCGAGAAGCTGGCCGGTCTGAAAACGGTCTTCAAAGAGGATGGCGTCATCCATGCGGGTAACGCCTCGCAGATCTCTGATGGTGCCGCGGCATTGCTGATCGTCAGCGACGAGTTCGCGAACAGCCACGGATTGACGCCGATTGCCCGCGTGCACACCGTGGCTGTGGCAGGTGCGGATCCCGTCATGATGCTCGGTGCGCCGATCCCGGCAACGGAGAAGGTGTTGGCGCGGTCCGGCCTGCAGGTCGGGGATATCGGTGTCTTCGAAGTCAACGAGGCCTTCGCTCCGGTACCGATGGCGTGGCAGAAGGAGATCGGCGCGCCCGACGAAAAGTTGAACCCCAATGGTGGTGCGATCGCGCTGGGCCATCCCTTGGGCGGATCGGGCGCCCGCATTCTCACCGACATGATCTTCCATATGCGCCGTAACGATATTCGCTATGGCCTGCAGACGATGTGTGAAGGCGGCGGCCAAGCCAACGCTACGATACTCGAGTTGGTGAAATAATGACTGCCGCAACCGAAGCCGGCGCACTGACCGAGCGCAGGGACAATGTCCTGCTGATCACGATCAACCGGCCGGAGGCACGCAATGCGGTCAATTCGGCCGTGAGCGCGGCCGTCGGCGGCGCGCTCGTCGAAGCTGAGAACGATCCGGAAGTCCGTTGCATTGTCATCACCGGGGCAGGTGACAAATCTTTCTGTGCCGGTGCGGATCTGAAGGCGATCTCGCGTGGCGAGAGCCTATTCGCTCCAGGTAACGAGCAATGGGGTTTCGCGGGGTTCGTTCGCCATGTCGTGAGTAAACCCACCATCGCCGCTGTGAACGGTACGGCGCTGGGCGGCGGAACCGAGCTCGCCCTCGCTGCCGACCTCATTGTTGCCGCGGAAAGCGCGAGCTTCGGGTTGCCCGAGGTGAAGCGCGGACTGCTCGCGGGGGCGGGCGGGGTCTTCCGGCTGCCGGCGCAGATCCCGCAGCGGCTGGCCATGGAGATGATCCTCACCGGCGATCCGATCTCGGCGGCCACTGCCTGCGAGTATGGTCTGATCAATCATGTGGTGCCGGACGGCACCGTCGTCGAGGCCGCGCTCGCGCTGGCTGAGCGCATCGCGGTCAACGCTCCACTGTCGGTTCAAGCCAGCAAGCGGATCGCACTCGGCATCCAGTCCGGCGACCGCCCCTCCGAGAACGAGGGGTGGACCCAGTCGGAAGCCGAATGGCAGGAACTGATGGACAGTGAGGATGCCAAGGAAGGACCCATGGCATTCGCCGAGAAGCGTGCCCCCGTATGGAAGTCGCGCTAGCCTCGGCCTATCATGCATAGTGGGCTTTTGATGATCTTGGAACGGCGAAGGGTGCTCTGAGCTGCGATAATTCGACTCGTCCAAGTTGAATTCGCTGCATCGATGAAGGGTAAGGCTTTCACCCGTTGCTGGCGTTCGTCGATCACGGCCCGGCGGCCCCGGTGAACCCCTGGCCGAGCTGCTGCGGCCCGGGAACGCCGGCGCGAATACCGCGGTCGATCACTAACGGTCCTGGCTGCCGCGTCGGCGCAGCTGCCGTGGCAGCCGGGCTATCGGGTGGGCCGCACAGTGCTGGTGCGCACCGATTACGGCGGCGGAACCATGATTTCCTCGACTACTGCACCGCCCGCCAGGGCCAGTACTGGCTGGCGTTCACCCTCACCGACACCATCGTCGAAGCGGTCAACCTGATCCCGGACCAGGTGTGGACTCCCGCCTCCGTGCCGACGGCGAGGTCCGCAAGGGCGCCGAGATCGAGGCCGCGTTCGGGGTGAGGCTGCTCTGCCCGGTCGACGAGTTCAATGTCTCTCGTCATGTGGGTAATGATTCGCCTGATCTGTTGCCGCTGCCGACGCCGGAACAGGTGAGCGATTCTTCGAGATCATGAGGGCCCGGATCGCGACTGCCCGCAAATACTCGCCTGCGGCAAGGGACTACGCGTTGTTCCGGATGCTCTATCATGCTGGGCTGCGGTCGGAAGAGGCTGCGCTGCTGGAGCTTCCGGATATTCATTTCGATCGTGGCCCGTTCGGGAAGGTGCGTGTGCGGTTCGGCAAGGGCGCGAAGGTGTCCGGGCCAAGCGGTTCAGCTCGCAAGCATTGCGGCCGCGCGTGCGCGACCCATAGCAACCGAACGCGGCGTGGATCTCGTTGCCATTCAACAACCTTTAGGCAATTGGACCGTCGGATCGGCAATGCGGTATGTCCGGCTCTCGGCGATGTTCATCGAGGATGAAGTCACGGACGCCTGTCAGCGGTCGGTCACCACAATCCTGGCTGAGCTGGCTGGAGAGGACGGGACGGCGGCCCAGCGTGAGCGCGAACTGCACCCGGCGATGCAAGTCGAGATCGGCGACATCGAGGCGTTCCTGAATACCCGGCCCAAGTCTCGCCAGCGACGTCACCGTGCTGCGCCGATTCTTCCGCTTCGCGCGCAGCCGACGCCTGGCAGCACGGGTTCACCGGCGGGTCCGGGGCGGTCGACGGTGGCGACCATCGGATTGAACCGGAAGGACGCCAAAGGCTTTCGCGGTCGAACCCGCACCATTGTCGAAACCGCACCCTTGAGCAAGCGTCGTGAGGTTCGGCCATGGGGCACGGCCAACCAGATCGAGCTGGTCTTCCTACCGGCCTGTCCCTCCTGGTTGAACGGCACCGATCACCGCGGCCACGACGAGCAGGATGCGGTGATCGGCGAGTACGTCCGCCAGCGTAGCCAGCATCCCGGACCAGTCTGCGACTTCGCCGTCGGCTCCAAAATCCGACGTCCCGATTACCTACCGAACGTTGCGTGACGCAGCACTAGCATGAACCCGAGGTTCCTGACCCCGGTCGGATCGTGACGTTCACGGTACTGTTGTCCGAGCAACTGGCGACGACGAGGACTGGACCCGTTGAGACGACTTTGCCGCCGGTCACTGATACCTGGTAGCCGCTGGGGTATTGCACGGCGGGGACCGCGATCGTGGTCTCCGCGCCCGCATCGAAGTTCCCGCTGCCATTGGCGTGGGCGGTGCTGTAGGCGAGCGTGAAGACACTGGACGAGGTGTCGTATCTGTATGTTTGCGGCGTCCCCGAGACCAGCTCGGGGTGCGGGACGGCCAGCGCTTTAAGCATCGTGGCGTTGACGTTGTTCCCGGTGGGAGCTGCCGCGGGGTCGTTCACCAGGCCTTCGGCTGAGCCCGAGGTGGTCGGGTCGCCGCAGTTGCAGAACGCCCACATCATCCAGCCCACCCGGGCGGTATTCGCGGCAGCCACCACGCTGGAGAGCACCCCCGCGTCGGTGGAGGCGCCGAACTCGGTCAGCAGCAGCGCATCACCGGTCCGGGCGCTGACCTTCTCGGCATTGTCGAACGTGGCGGTATTGAAAGGGGGACAGGCGATATTCAGCTGGGCAGCGACGCTGTCGAACGGGCAGTAGTCATGAAACGACAAGCCCGCGTTGGCATCACCGGTCGAGCCGATCGCGGACGGAGTCCCGACGTCGAAGGGCAGCCACGGCTCGCCGAACAGCAGCGCACCCGAGTTGGCCTGGCGCACCGCCGTGTTGACCTTGCTGAAGAACGCGGTGAGTTCGGCGTCCTGGGCCGGGCAGCCACCCGGGGCGAAGCACACGCTGTACTTGCTGCCGGGGAAGGGCTCGTTGAACAGGTCGTAGCCGAGCACGAGTCGGTTGCCGTTGAAATACCCGGCCACATGCTCGACCGCCGCGGCATACCAGTCCTGCAGGCCTTTGCCGTTCACGGTCGCGTTGTTCCAGAAGTTGTCGTACGCCGTCTGCAGCGCAGGCTGGGAGAAGTAGTTGCCCGGGAAGCCCAGCTGCGGTTTCGGAGGCAGGCCGTTGTCGTCGATCGCCCAGGCCGGCTCGCCCTCGCCCTGGAATGTCTCGTTGTACATGTCCTGATGGAAATCGAGTAGCGACACGATCCCGTGTGAGCCGAGCACCGTGACTGTCGCCGCGATGCTCGCGAGATAGTTGTCGTCGAACACCCCCGCCTGCGGCTCGACGGCCTCCCACAGCACCCCCACGCGGACCGCGCTGAACCCGTTATCGGCCAGGAACGCCGCATCCGCATCGTTGAACCCCGCGGCCGCCGGCGTGTACGGGGTGAGCTTGTTCACCATGTTCACCCCTGTCACCAGCACTACCCGCCCGGTGGCATCGGTGATCCACCGGCCCGCATGCCCGATTGGACTGGCTGGGGCGACCACCGCGGGAGTGGCGGCGGCACGAGGCGCCACGCCGAAGGCCGCGATCACGCAGGCGACCGTCAGGATGATGCTGAGCACACCACCGTGTGCGCGGACAGAGAACATGACACACATACTGACACGCGTTGCAGTTTTTCACTCGCCTGTGGCGAAGATCCGCCGACCCCGCAGGCGGGACTGCGGATTCTTCGGTGTCTCCGGCCGAGGTGATGGTCACCGGTGAACGCACTGCGGCGCCAGGATTTTCGCGAACTGCACCCCGCCGCGCGTGATCGGATTCGAGTCCCGGAATGCACAGAGGAACGGCCGCTCGGACGTCGCCAGGACTGCCCACGCGGCCCGGATCGCGCGTGCGGCCGGATCTTCTGGGTAATGCACGCGCAGCGTCGTCCCGTCATCCGCCGGCACCTCGACGTAATTGGGGTGAGGTTGCCGAGATTTCCTTGTTCTCGCGGTACTGCGCCAGGTTTTCGACGAAAGTTGTGTCTACGGTCCGAATCGACTATGGGACAGGTGATTCCAGTGGCTCCGACTCCCCTCGCTCTCGCTACGAAATCGCGTCTTTCGGGACCCAGTGCCGACAACCAGCCTTACCGGTCGTTCGCCCACTTTGATACGGATGGTTCGTCACTGTCGATCATTACACGGGAGTTCGAGGGGTGGCTGGAACGGCAGAAGAGGTGGGGCGTCGATCTGAGTTCGACCGGCACGCAGATCGACGGCACTCGGTCTCTGACGATTGTCCGTCATTCGGTCGGAAGCGCAGATCTCCTGCGTTTCCGGCTCACCGAGGAGCAGCCGGGCACCGGCACGTGGACAACCGAGTTCTCCGCCTGCGCTTCGGCGCACGGCGGCAGCGGGTGGTTCCTTCTCGAAGTCGGAAACAGCCGTAGGAATTGGGTGCAGGCCCCTCGCGTGGTCACAACTCTGGTCGACCTGCTACCTGTGTGCCCGGATGAATCACTGCAGTTGACACCGCAGCCTGCGCGGATAGGTATCCACAGTGTGGAGGAGCTCGCTGCTCGTATCACCGATCCCGACCGCCACGGGTTGATCGTGGTCGCGGGCACCGATGAGCGGCTGGATTTCGATCGGTTCTACGAGAAGGTCGCTCTGTGGACCCAGCAGGTTGTCGGGCAAGCCGAAGTTGCCGTGCTCGACCCCCTCGCGACTGCTGAATTACGCAATGTTATCGGCGACTCGCATGCCGTATCTCCTTGGACCATACGGACTTTCATGCCGGGTGCCGATCCGGCCGAACCCGGAAACCATCGGCAACACAGGTATCTCGGCCCGGGGCCGCTCGCCGATCTCTCGACGCACGCACTACAGCGGATACTCGGCCGCACTGCTCGCCGCAATGCGATGCAGCGCAGGTTGCCGCCGGATATTTTGAAGTATGTCCGGACTCTGAACCGAGTCGAAAACAATGAAGCTCTGACAGGCCTGCTTGCGAAGCCCACACCGGACAAGCACACAGCTCCGATCGAAAATCCTGCGCCACCTGAGGTTTCGACCTCACGCCCTCCGGTGGCTGTTGAAACCCTTGTGCCGGTCGACGACACCCGCCGCGATACCGGCATCGAAACGGCTACCGCCCCGCCTCGTACTCCGGAAGAGATGCCGGACAAGGCCGACGCGGCGCCGGAGCAAGCTCTGCACCTCGTGATGGAGGTGTTGGGTCTGACGAGTATCAACCGGACAGAGCTCGAGTCCATCAGACAACGGGCCGAGCAAAGCACAGACCGGGACGAACTACGTGGGGCCGCCGTGCAGCTGGTGAACCAGAAGCAGGAAGAGATCGATGAGCTGAGAGACGAGCTCGCCGAACTTCACGAAGAAGTTCAGGGCTGGCAGCTCGAGGCGGGTGAGGCACAGGACGAGCGACAGCGACTCTCGGATGAAACTCGCTGGCTACGTGGGAAACTCCGAGAGGTCAAGGCCTTCGAGGTAGCCAACTCGCTCACGCCCGATTCGGAAATCACCGAATACCCGAACGATTATCACGATCTGTTGAGACTTTTGCGGGACGTCGAAAGCGAAGGCATCGTGTTCACCGGTAATCCGGAGGAATGCCAATCCTTAGCAGACCACGACCCACTGTGCACATCTGCCCGCACCTGCTGGGAGGCTGTGCTCGCGCTGCTGGGCTACATCCGTGCCCGCTCTGACGGTGCCTGGTCCAGTGGGGTACATGACTATCTGATGCAACCTCCCGATGGCTATCGAGCGATTTCGGCGAAGAAGCACGGGCGTAGAGAAACCGCGGTAACGATGCAGCAGTGGGGTGATCAACGGCGGTTCCCGGTCCCGTTGGAAGTCTCATCCACGGGAAAGATTGAGATGCAAGCCCACTTCAAGATCGGCACAAACGGCACGATCAGCCCACGCATGCACTACCTCGACCGCTGGTCCCAAGACCGCAAGATCTATATCGGCTACATCGGCCGCCACTTGAAAAATACCAAGACGAACTGATGGTGTTACGCGGCTCGGCGACATCGAGGTCGCGGCTGCCGCAGGAGATGTCGGTGCACACCCCACGGCGTGGCTGCCGGGTCCCACGGGCCCGGATGAGAAGTCTTTCTTGGTTGTAGGGGTTGGTTTTGCTGGTCAGCCTGGTTGCAGGCGGTCCAGGGCGGGCAGGAGCAGGCCGGTGCGGTGGTGATGTCGTGATAAGCGGAGGTGGATGCGTCGGGCGTGACGAGCGATCCTTGCTGGGATCGAGAATAGCTGCAAGCGCAGTGTTTTCGGTTCCCAGCGGCGGGCGCGACGACCATGCAGGCCAATAGTCTGCAGCCAGGCGGTCAGGTCCAGGGCGAGCGCGGCGATCGCGACCCAGATCCGGTTCGCGTTCGTTCAGGTGAGGCTTTGCACCTGGGCCGACGCCGATGTCGCCGCACCTGTGACCGCGGGGCGACATCGGGGTTCTGGTGTGGTCAGACCCCGTCGGTGCTCTGTTTCGATCCGAGGTATGCGTGCTCGATCTTGTCCGGATCGGCCGCCAGTTCCGCTGCGCTGCCGCGCAATACATCGCTCCCATGTGCGAGAACGATTGCGTTGTCGGAGATTTTGAGCGCCAGCCGCACATGTTGCTCGACCAGAACGATCGCAGTGCCCTTCTCATCGGCGACGCGGCGAATGACCGGCAGTAGTGACTGGACGATCACCGGGGCCAGCCCCATGCTCAGCTCGTCGATCAGAAGGACCTTCGGGCTCTGCATCAACGCCCGCCCGATCGCCAGCATCTGTTGCTCACCACCGGAAAGCATGCCCGCAGCGATCTTGATCCGCTCGCCGAGTCTCGGGAAGTACTCGATCATGTCGGAGACGGCGGGGCCCGACCGGTGGCGCGCGAGTTCGAGGTTCTCACGTACGGTGAGCCCGGTAAAAAGAGCCCGGTCGTCCGGCACCAAAACGAGCCCTGCCCGCGATGAGGCCCGCGCCCGCCCTGGCTTTACTCTTGCGCCCACGATGGAAATAGTGCCGCCGAGGCTTGGCATGAGCCCGGCCAGAGTCATCAGCAACGTGGTCTTGCCCGCGCCGTTCGGACCGACCAACGAGAGCACTTCGCCTTCGGCCAGTGTGATGTCGATGCCGCGCACGCACGGACTCGCCGCCGTGTAGCCGGCGTCGATTCCCCGGCATTCGAGAACGGTAGTCATGCCGGTACCTCCGTGGGAGTTACGGCGTCGCCCAAATACGCGCGAACGACGTCGGGATTCGATTGGATTTGCCCTGGCGTGCCCTCCGCGATCACCCGGCCGAGGTCGAGGACGACGATTCGATCGCAGAGATCGAGGACCAACTCCATGTCATGATCGACTATCAGCACGGTTACGCCGGCATTTCGTACTCCTTTCAAACGCTCACCGAGCCATTGGCTTTCGGTGCTGTCCAGCCCAGCTGCGGGCTCGTCGAGCAGGACGATTCGCGGACGACCGGCGAGCGCGCGCGCGACAGAGACCAATTGGCGCTGGCCCTGGGACAGCTCGCTGACAGTTCGGTCGGCGACTTCGGCGAGGTGAAGGACGCCGAACAGAAAGTCGATCTCCTCACTCGTCGGCGCCACACCGCCCGGCCGCTCGGCTGCCGCGACGACCCCGACCGCGACGTTCTCGCGTACCGTCAGATCGTCGTACAATTCGATTCCTTGGAAGGTGCGGCCCAGCCCCGACCTGCTTCGCTTGTGCGGTTCGTGCCCGTCGATCCGCTCGTCTCCGAGGGTGATGTTGCCCGAGGCCCTCGTGAACCCGCTGATTGCATCGATACAGGTGGTCTTGCCTGCCCCGTTGGGTCCGATGAGCCCAATGATTTCGCCGGCCCGCACGTCGAAGCTGACGTCCTCCAAGGCGACGACACCGCCGTATCGGACACCGATTCCTTTGGCGGACAACAGGATGTCACCGGATGGTCGGCGGACCGGCGGTTCGCTCGCAGTGGGAGGTGATGCAAGGTTCGCGACGTCGGCTCGGACTGGGCGAAAACGGCTGAGCAATCTGCTGATTCGATCACTGTTCTCGTGGAAGTGGCCGACGAGACCTTCCGGGTATCGGATGACGGTGAGTACCAACAAGACTCCGGACAGAACAGCGTAGTAGTCCCCGAGGTGCAGGAAACGGTCCATCACAATGAACAGAATGCTGCCCGGTCCGATGACGCCCGCGAGAATTCCGCCGGAGACGCAGGTGATCCCGGCGATGTAGACGATGGCGAACAATGCGATTCCGGCGATGGTGGAGAACGTTTCGGCTGTCGCAACCGTCTGCTGGTAGCCCATCAGCGCTCCACCCAGCCCGGCAACGAACGCGCCGATTGCGAAGGCCTTGATTTTGGTCCGGGCCACGTCGACTCCGCACGCTGCTGCCGAGCGCTCGTTGGCCCGGACCGCGAGCATCGAGGCACCGAGTCGGCTGGTGCGCAGCCTCACGACACCAAGGGCGACCAGAACCAGGATGACGAGGCAGAAGACACCGAAAGAAATGCGCGGATATCCTTCGCCACCACCGATTCCCAGATCGATGCCGAACAGCCGCGGATTCTCGATGTGCGCCCCGCCCAGCCCACCGTTCAGGTTGGTGTTGCGGAACCAGAAGGCTTCCAGAAAGACCGCCAACGCCAAGGTTACGACGGCGACCGGTAGCCCGCGGATGCGCAGGGCCGGAAGCCCGACGATAACCCCGATAACGGTGGCCGCGAGCGCAGCAAGAAGGACAGCGATCGGAAACGGCACACCCAGATCACTGGTCAGGCGGCTCAGAGTGAACGCGCCGACCCCCGCCAAGGTGAGCTGAGCGAGTGAAATCTGCCCGGCGAAACCGGTCACAACCACTTGGGACAGCGCGATCACGGCAAGAATCAGAGTCGTGATGATGGCGGCTCGATAGCCGCCTGAGGTCAGTAGCAGAGCCGCGAGTGCGGCCGTGGCCGCGACCACCGTCGGCACCACCACCCTGCGGGGGCGGGGCGCCCGGCCGAGAGTCTGCCGGTTTATGGCGCCTCGTGTGGGGAGTGGCTTACCCCGAATTACCAAGAAAATGAGGATGAGGATGAGCGGAATGAGCTCGGCCACGCCGGTCTGCGGGAACCAGCTGATCGTGGTCTGGAGATGGGTTGTCTCCGACTGCAACATCCCGATACCCAGTCCGGCTGCCACCGTGAGTCCGAGCGCATTGAAGTTGCCTACCAGCGCGGCCGCGAGCGCGGGCACTATGAACAGTGTGTAGGAGACCGGGACGAGGGGCACGATCGGCGCGATCAGGATTCCGCTCAAACCCGCCACCATCGTGCTGAGGGCCCAGTTCCCGAAGGCGATCCGTTCCGGGGAAAGCCCTGTGACCAGGGCTCCTTTCTCCGTTTCGGCGGCCGCACGGGTGGCCAAACCGAAACGGGTCCAGCGAAATAGCAGGCCGAGCGCGACCGCCAAGATCAGTACTACGGCCGCGAACCACAACCGGTCCTCCGGAATGCGGGCGCCGCCGACCGACACGACTCCCGACGGGAGAATCGCCTTGACAGACACCGGGGTGGTCCCGACCCGCAGCGCCAGCAATGCCTGAACGAACAGCATCACGCCGATCGAGGCCACCGCTTTCGCCACCGGAGGCGCGGTACGCAACGGGCGGAACACGACGGCATAGATCAGTGCACCCAGCAGGGCGGCGACGGCCAGGGATATCACCATCGCAGGAACGAGACCGAGGTGCTCGCCGAGATCGATGGACTTGCGCATGCCGGGAACGGGATTGAGTAGCTGCCCCTTGCGCAGGAACCCGTAGGTGTACGCCACATACAAGGCCACCGCACCAGTACTGAAGTTCACGACTCCGGAACTTCGATAGGTCAAGACCAAGGCGAGGCCCAGGGCGGCGTACACGGCCCCGTTGCCCAGTCCCAGCGTCAGAAAGACGAAGTGATCAGTCACGGAAAGCTCCTCGGGTGAAGGATATTTCGACCAAGCCGCTGTCTACTTGGTGACCTGGGGGTCGGTAGGCTTGCCGTCGCTGACGGTCACCATGACCACTTCCGTACTGCAGATGGCGGGCAACTGTGCGATTGCGTTGCCGTCGCAGGTGAAAGTGATGCCGTGACCGGCGGGCAGCGCCACATTCTTGGTCGTCTTGATCGAGTTGGCGATCGCGGCGGCTGTCGGGTCACCCGTCACTCCCTGCGCTGCACGCACGAGGCCGAGCATGCCTTGATAACCGGTGTAGGTGTAGCCCCCGATGTCGGTGCCGGGTGCGTATTTCTTCATCACACTCCGGTAGAGCACCGCGTCCGGGTCGTCGGACACGATATCGGCGGTCGTGACGACGTGACTGCCTTCCATCGCGGCGCCGGCGGCCTCGATGGTTGCGGGATCCAGGCACGGTTGGATCAACATCTTGTCCTGGCCGGCGCCGAGGGTGCCCAGTGACTTGAGCACCGAGGTACACATGGTCGCGTCGCCGACGACCCCGATGGCCTCCACGCCGTTGGAGAGGCCGGAACTAACCTGGGGCGTCGCGTCCGGTGTTCCGGGCGTGATCGGCACGACCCGCATATCGATTCCGGCGGCGGAGAATGCAGCGCCGCCCATTGTCTTGGCAGTCGCCGTGACCGCACCGGAGTCGACCACGAAGAGAGTGACCTTTTTGTAGTTCTTTCCTGCGGCGTAGGTAGCCATCGACTTCAGACTGCTCGGGAATCCGCCGGTGAGAGCGAATGCGTTGGGGCTGGTCAATTCCGCCGCGCTACCACCGGACGGGGTGACGTAGGGGATGCCTGCTCCGGTGATGACCGGAACCATGGTGTCGCCGAACGCGGTGGTGGTGACGACGACGGCCGAAACCTTCGCCTCCACCATCTGGTTCGCGCAGTCGCGGTTCGAGGCCGGGTCTTCCTTACTCGCGCAGGTCACGAGTTCGATCGGATGACCGGCGATTCCACCCAGGTTCGCGTTCGTGTACTTGACGGCCGCTTCGGCGGCCTCACGGTTCGACGGTTGCGATACCGCGGGCCCGCCCTCGGGGTTGATCAGGCCGATCTTGATCGGGCTCCCGGCAGCCGGCTTGTCCGGGAAGGCGCTGCTCGGCGCTTCGGCCGACGAGCCGGTGGAGTCGTTGCCGCTGCTACACGCAGTAGCGAGCGCGATCGCGGGGACCAGTGCGATCAAGCCGAGCCGTCCGGCCCGGGCAGGGATGGACGGTCGAGTGTTGCGCCTGTCGAACATAGGTTTCTTCTCTCGGGTAGCTCGCTGATGAGTCGCACCACTTGGCGGTGATGTAGGTCACATGCCGAAGGTCAGGTAAACGTAGATGCGGAAAGAAGATGTGTCAATAAGCAATCTAGGTTTACTTAGTTGACAGACGTGGCCTTGTGAATTCAATCCACCAGGTGGTCGGCGGTCGTCATTGGTTTCTGGCCGTTTTGGCGGAAATGTGGCGTAAGGACGCAAAACTGCTGAGAAAGGCTAATGATCTCGTCGCGCGCGTGGCGGTCCAGACCATGCGGTTGTGAGATTTGCTCGAATCAACGTAGTGAACTATGTTATCTATGTTGGACCGTTGAGTCGCTGCCGGTGCTACCGGCGGAGAGGTGGACAGCATGGAAACGGTCGCAGTCGAACGGAACGACGGCGTGGTCACCGTGGTCATGTCACGGCCCGAGAAGAAGAACGCCGGTAGTCCGACGATGTGGCGAGAACTCGCCCAGACTTTCCGCGAGATCGAGCGAAGGTCCGACGACCGTGTGATGGTTTTGACCGGCGCCGGTGGCGACTTCTGTTCCGGAGCCGACCTCGAGGCCCTGTCGGGCGATGCTCTCGACTACATGAAGCGCGCCAGCCAAGCCGCCGAGGCGCTGTCGCAATTGACGATCCCCACCATCGCCAAGGTGGACGGCGTTGCGGTCGGAGCCGGCTGGAATCTCGCTTTGGGTTGCGATCTCGTCGTCGCCACCGACCGAGCGAGATTTTCGCAGATCTTCATCCGTCGTGCGCTCTCACTGGACTTCGGCGGAAGCTGGCTCCTACCTCGAGTGGTCGGTTTGCAGAAGGCGAAGGAAATCGCCTTCTTCGGCGAGATCCTCTCGGCCGCAGCGGCTTCGGAGTTGGGTCTGGTGACGCGCATCGTGGGCCCCGACGAGCTCGACGACGTGGTCGAATCGATGGCACGTCGGTTGGTTCGTGCACCGGCCCAGGCGTTGTCGCTGACCAAGCAGTTGCTGGACGCCGCCGCTGACGGCGGCAGCATCGAAGCCGCACTGCAGCGGGAGAATCATGCCCAGGCCAACAACATTGTCGGCGCGGACGCCGCGGAGGCGAGGGCGGCCTTCATGGAGCGGCGCGAGGCTGTCTTCTATCGAGCCGATCTTCATTCCGCCACTGCACCCGCTTAGGAGAGTCGCACTATGTTGAAGACCCGCTTCACCGAGGAGTTCGGTGTCGATCACCCTATTGTCCAGGGCGGAATGATGTGGGTCGGCCGCGCCGAGCTCGCTGCCGCTGTTTCCGAGGCCGGCGGCCTCGGCATCATTACCGGGCTTACCCAGCCCACACCGGAAGAGCTCGCGAAGGAAATTGCGCGCGTCCGGGAGATGACGGACAAGCCGTTCGCGGTGAATCTCACTCTGACGTTGTCGATCAATCCGCCGCCGTACGAGGAGTACCGGCACGCGATCATCGACTCCGGTGTGACGATCGTCGAGACCGCCGGGTCGAACCCGCAGGTGCACGTAGAGCATTTCAAACAGCACGGCATCAAGGTGATCCACAAGTGCACCAGCGTGCGGCATGCCCTCAAAGCGCAGAGCCTCGGCGTCGACGCCGTGAGCATCGACGGCTTCGAATGCGCCGGACATCCAGGTGAGGACGACGTACCGGGTCTGGTCCTGATTCCCGCCGCGGCGGACAAACTGACCGTGCCTATCCTTGCGTCCGGTGGCTTTGCGGACGGTCGCGGGCTCGCGGCCGCGCTGGCACTCGGCGCGGACGGGATCAATATGGGCACGCGGTTCATGTGTACCGTCGAGAGTCCGATCCATCCGAAGATCAAGGAGCAGATCGTCGAGGCGAGCGAACTCGACACTCAACTGATCTTCCGGCAACTCCGAAACACCATGCGTGCCGCGAAGAATTCGGTCAGCGAAGAAGTTGTCGACATCCTGGGCAGAGGCGGCCGGTTCAAGGATGTTCAGGAACTCGTTGCCGGTACCCGAGGCCGCAAGGTCTACGAGAACGGTGATCCCGAGGCCGGAATCTGGACCGTCGGGATGGTGCAGGGCCTTATCAACGACGTCCCGTCCGCTGGTGAGCTGGTCGCCCGGATTGCCGCTGAGGCCGAGACCGTTCTACGCCGGAACTCGGCGTTGATTTCGGATCCGGTCTCGGTTCTCTGAGGTCAGCGAGCGAGGATCACGATGAGCATCGCAACCACCATCAGCACGGCACAGGCTGTGGCCTTCCGGGGTTACCGGGGACTACGGCTTGCCGGAGACTCTTGGGGAAAGGCGGGCGACCCTGCTGTCCTGCTGCTTCACGGAACGGGGCAGACCCGGCATTCGTGGAAACAGACGGGTATCCGCCTGGCCGCCAATGGTTTCCGTGTCGTCGCGCTCGATACTCGTGGGCATGGTGACAGCGGCTGGGCCCGGACCGCCGCCGAGTACACAATGGACACTCTCGCCGCCGACGTGTGTTCGGTCATCGACGAGATGGGTGAGCCGGTCACGATCGTCGGGGCAAGTCTCGGCGGGCTGACCGGGCTTCAGGTTGCCGGTGAACTCGGTGCCACTCGAGTACGCAAACTCGTGCTGGTCGACGTCGTCCCGCGAATCGAGAGGGGACAAGGTAGCCGGCGGATCCGATCCTTCATGGAGGGAAACCCCGGCGGCTTTGTAAGCCTGGAGGAAGCAGCAGACGCGATCGCGGCATATCTACCGCACCGGACCCGTCCGCGCAGCCCGGAAGGTCTGCGGCGCAATCTGAAGCTGCGTTCCGACGGGCGCTGGCACTGGCACTGGGATCCGCAGTTCCTCCGCAAGCCGGAGCAGGACCTGCACGCCTGGGTGCCCAAACTCGAAGCTGCTGCGAGAGAGCTGGGAATCCCGATACTCGTCGTGCGGGGTGCCGTATCGGATGTGGTCAGCAGGGAGGCCGTGGAGCAGTTTCTGGCCGTCGTGCCGACCGCGCAGTTGGTGGAACTCGGCGGAGCCGGTCATACCGCGGCGGGCGACGATAACGATGCGTTCACCAACGCCGTAGTCGAATTCGTTTGAATATAAGGAGACCTATGGCAGACAATAACGACGGGAGCGAAGCCGATCCCGTCCTGGTGACACATGAGGGCAATGTCAGGATTCTGACGCTGAACCGTCCGGATCGGCGTAATGCGATCAATCGCGCGATGCGCAAGGCGATCAAGCGTGAGCTCTGGAAGGCCGACGCGGATGACGACGTTCGGGTCGTAGTGATCAGCGGTGCCGGAACTGCGTTCTCGTCGGGGGTCGACCTCCCCGAAGCGCTGACCGGACCCCCGCCACGCACCGAGGGCACAACACCCACCCAGGTTCTCCGCGCTATCGGCAAACCCGTGATCGCGGCTGTGAATGGTCCTTGCTACACCGGCGCATTCGAACTTGCCGTGAACTGCTCGTTCATCATCGCCTCGGAGCAAGCGGTCTTCGCCGACACGCACGCCTCGATCGGCCTGCTCAACGGTTGGGGAGGTAGCGCCATGCTGCCGCGGACGGTTGGATTGCCCGCGGCCATCCAGATCATCCTCAGCGGTGATCCCATCGATGCCGCGACCGCTCTGCGCATCGGTCTGGCCAACGAGGTCGTGCCGCACGAACAGCTGATGGAGCGCAGTCTAGCGATCGCCGGCTCGATTGCGGCCAGTCATCCTGCTGCGGTGCAACGAATGTTGCGCTTGCTGAAGGAAGGCGCCGGTGCCTCGGTCGCGCATGCGCTCGGACTCGAGGCCGAGGCTTCGGCAGCCTGGCGATCGGACGGCAAGGATGTCGGCGACCGTTTCGGCAAACGGTCGGCGAAGCAGAGCCCCGATGTCTGAGATGGCCATGTCCACAGGCCGGGCGGGGCTTCGAGCGGCCCCCCTCACAGAGGTGCTCGAACTGGAGCGGATCGACCGCGGTTTCTTTCGCTCCGTACACCGCGTCGCAGTCGAGCGACCGCTGTACGGGGGGCAGGTCTTGGCGCAGGCGTTGATGGCCTGCGGCGCCACTGTCGACGCTGATCGCCTCCCGCATTCGTTGCATGGTTACTTCCTCCGTAAGGGCAATAGCGCAACATCCGTGATGTTCCGTGTCGAGAACGACCGGGACGGACGGTCGTACTCGGCTCGGCGGGTGGTCGCGTTGCAGGACGGGGAGGTCATCTTCAGCATGGCGGCGTCCTTCCGGGCTGCGGTCGCAGGGGAGGAGCACACCACCGCCGAGGTGTTGCCGGTTCGCTCGCCGGAACAGTGCCTGGCTATCGACCCGCGGCCGGAACTGGCTCTCCAGGTTCGGGTTCAAGATTGGTCGAGCGCGGAGAAGTTCTTCCCCGCCAGATTCTGGGTGCGTCCGAACTGCGCGCTGCCGCAAGGTGAACCGCTTGTTCACGCCGCTGCGATTGCCTACATGTCGGACTTCTCGACCGGGCTTCGTCGCCGGGTCGGTACCGAGCAGCTCGGACCGAGTCTCGATCACGCCCTATGGTTCCATCGCTTGCCACGATGGGACGACTGGATCTTCGTCGATCATCGCCCGGGTGTCTCGGCGGGCATGAGGGGCTGGTACCCGGGCACGATCGTCCACAACGGTCACGTCGTGGCGAGTCTGGTTCAGGAAATGGCGTATTCCCGCGGCAGCTGATTTTCGATGTTCCACCACCAAACGGAGGCGTCCTACTTGTGAACACCCCAGCATCATTCGTGGCGGCTGAGATCCCTTCCCGACATCAACCACGCCCGATGGGACTCGCGGGCCGATTACCTGCGCTCGCCGATGACCTGGAGCAGCCGGCTGTTGTAGCGGGCAACGCATGATCGAGGCATTGCCGCTGGACGCCTATCCGTGCCAACGCGAGATCAGTCTGATATTCGGCGATATGGACACCATCGGTCACGTGAACAATGTTGCGATCGCCCGTTTTTTCGAAGAGGGTCGCGTCATCGTGGAACGGACGATCGACGAATTGAGGCTTTCCGGAGAGCCTTTGCGGATGGTTCTGGTCCACGTCGAGATCGACTACCTGGCTGAGATCGAATATCCCGGGCAGGTGCAGCTCGGGATCGGGCTGCATCGAGTCGGTCGGACGTCGATCGAACACAGGGCAGGGCTGTTCCAACGCGGTCGGCCGGTGGCAGTCTCCCGCTCGGTCAATGTCAACACCATCGCGGGGCGAGCCGGCGCTGAAGCACTGACTGAAGAGTATCGAGCCGTGGCACGGAAGTTGCTTCTGCCCGGTTCCTGACTCGGGCACGTTGAGGTGCGCCGTTGAACACTTCCTTTGTCGCTCTACTTCCGATTCGGTAGACCTGTCTGTAATGTGTCACTAAGTTAACCTAGTGAAGATAGAAGAGCGCTGAGGAGATGTGGTGGAGGGATCGACGACGGGCCCGCTGGAGGGCCCGAACGGTACAGGCGACTGGCGTAACCGCTTGTCCGTGCTGCTCGCTGCCTACGCGAAGCGACCGCGACCGGCGACCTCACAGGAACGTGCCGCGGCTGCCCGTGCGTTTCAATCGGAACTGGTCGACGCCGGCGTTGCCGCCCCCGGATGGCCGAAATCCGTCGGGGGTCTCGAGCTCGGGCTGGAAGATCAGCTCGACTACTACCGGATGACGACGGCGGCAGGTGCACCCAAACATCCGGATCCGATTGGGTTCATCGTCGCCCCCACGCTGATCGTCTACGGAACAGAGGCGCAGAAGACGCGCTTTCTCGAACCTCTGCTGCGCGCGGAAGTAGTATGGTGCCAGGGCTTTTCAGAGCCCGGTGCGGGCAGCGACCTCGCGTCGTTGTCCACCAGGGCCGTACGTGACGGAAATAGCTACCGTGTGACCGGTCAGAAGATCTGGACCAGTCAGGCGTCTCGGGCCGACTGGATGTTCGCGCTGGTGCGCACCGGTCCAGCGGGGCGAGGTACCTCGGGCATCAGCTATCTCCTGATCCAGATGGACTCGCCCGGAATCGACGTTCGTCCCCTCCGGGATGCGGCCGGCGGATATCACTTCGCCGAAGTGTTCTTCGACGATGTCGTAGTGCCGGTGGAGAATCTGGTCGGAGAGGAGGGTGAGGGATGGTCGGTGATGCGCACTTCGCTCGGCCATGAACGCGCCACCGCGTTCCTCGCCGACGAATTCCGCTATCGCGGCTTGGTCGACAAGGTGTTCACCCTCGCGATCGATCAGGGCTACGCTGACGATGCCCTAATTCGTCAGCAACTCGCGTACATCGAAACCGGTGTACGAGCGATTGCCGCCAATAGCGCCCGCGCTCTCGACGCCGTTCTGCGCCAGGCGGACCCAGGCGGGGTCGCATCCGTGAATCGACTGGTCAAGTCGGAGTTCGAACAGCAATTGCATCGGCTCGCGCAACGATTGACGGGTCCGGGCGCAGCGCTGCGCAGCCGGTCGGAGGGAGCCGTCGACGGAGGTCGGTGGACCTACGGCTATCTGATGACTCGGGCCTCCACGATCGGTGCCGGAACAGCGGAAATCCAGCGCAATGCGATCGCTGAACAGGTGCTCGGATTGCCTTCGCACCGCGGCGAGGGCACACGGCCCGCCGCCGTCGATCCCGGACGACCGCTGAGCCAACCGGGAGATGACGAGGTCGCGCTTCGACAAGTCCTGGGTAAGGCGTTGGCTATCCATACCAGCACCGAACAACTCTTGTCGTGGGCGCCGAAGAAGGCGGACTACGACATCGGTCTCTGGGACGAATTGGTGCGCTTCGGCCTGCCGGGCCTTGCCGTGCCCGAAGAGCTCGGTGGAGGCGGCGCTGATTTGCGGCTACTGGCCGCCGCAGTGGAAGAAGCGGGGTACGCGGCGGGACCGGTGCCTTTGGTTCCGACGCTCATCGCGCTCGAGGTGCTGCGGCACGCCGAGGCGGTCGATGCCGTGCGGGCCGTATGTGACGGGGCAATAGCCGCATTTGTCGTACCGATTGATGACGATGGCTGGGTTCTCGACGAGCGGTTGCCCACCTTGCGCGGAACAAAGCTGACGGGTGCGGTAGGGCAGGTGCCTGGCGCGCCGGTTGCCGACCGCCTGGTTGTCGTCGCTCGCGATGCCGTGACCGGGGAGCTGGTATTGGGCATCGCCAAAGCAAACGAAGTAGAGACCGATCCGCAGGAGTCGATCGATCTCACCAGCACGGCGGGTGTGGTCGTATTGGACGGAGTTGCGCCGCAAATCATCGCCCGCGGAGACGAGGTGACTCGAATCCTCGACCTCTCGCGCCGGGGCGCCGAACTGGTCCTGGCGGCGGACTCCGTCGGCGTTGCGAACAGGGCGCTGGCCATGGCGGTCGACTGGGCCGGGCAGCGCGAGCAGTTCGGCCATCCGATCGGCTCTTACCAGGCTGTTTCGCATCGTTGCGCTGACATGCTGGTTGCCGCAGAAGGCGCGCGTGCGCAGGTCTTGTCTGCTGCCGAACTCGAGGCCGATCATCCGGATGTGCAGCTCACCGCGGATGTCGCGCTGGCGGCCGCCCTCGACGCGGCGGTCTCGACCGCGGAAAGCTGCATTCAGGTCCACGGCGGGATCGGCTTCACATGGGAACATCCGGCACACGTGCTGCTGCGCCGGGCGATCGCCAACCAGGTGGCCCTCGGACGTCCCGAGAATCTGCGTGACCGCGTTGCCGGCGCGGTTGTGGCCCGACTGTCGTGACCAGCCCCAGCCAGGAGATCTCATGACTTCGATCGACGCAGCATCGGCACTGCTCCGCGTATTGCTCGGTGTGACGATGGCCGCGCACGGCTACGGAAAGCTCTTCCGTGGCGGGCGGATCCCTGGAACCGCACGCTGGTTCGACAGCATCGGTATGCGTCCCGGAAAAATACACGCATGGCTCGCCGCCTCGACAGAACTGGGTGCCGGGATCATGCTCGCGCTCGGTCTGCTCACTCCCTTCGCCGCGGCGGCGTTCGTGTCTCTGATGATGGTGGCGGCATGGACTGTGCACCGTGGTCACGGATTCTTCATTGCCGGAAACGGCTGGGAATACAACCTGATCCTGGCGGTCGCCGCTATCGCGATCGCAGTCGGCGGTGCGGGTCGCCTGAGCCTGGACTGGGCTCTGTTCGGTCGAAACATCCTCAATGGATGGGCAGGATTAGCCGTGTCGGCAGTGCTCGGTCTCATTGCATCGGCGGCGTTGCTCGGCGCGTGTTACCGACAGCGCGAAGACGCTTTGTCATGATCGGCGCCAACGCGCCGGGGCGGTCCAAGCCAACGACGCCTCGTTGCAGTCTCGGGCCATTCGCGATTCCGTTCCGCTCCAGAGGACTTGGGACGCAATCGCGACAAACGCGATCGCATCCACCGTACTGAGGAAACCGAGGAAGGGCCGCGCTTTCATCGAGAAGCGCGCACCCGTATGAAGGGACACTGAACATGGAGTTCGAATCTCTCGGGCGCAGTGGCGTGATGGTCTCGCGGTTGTGTCTGGGCGCAATGTCGTTCGGAGGGGCAGGCAATAGCGATCACAACGAATGCCGCAAAATCGTCCACCGGGCCCTCGACGCCGGCATCAACTTCATTGATACTGCCGATATCTACTCGCATGGCGAGTCCGAGGAGATCATCGGAAAAGCAATCGCAGACCGCCGGGACGAAGTCGTCTTGGCTACCAAGTTCTTCAATCCTATGAGCCGAGACCCCAATCACCGTGGGGCATCGAGGCGATGGATCGTGCGGGCCTGCGAGGACAGTCTGCGTCGGCTGGGCACCGATTACATCGACCTGTACCAGGTGCACCGGCTCGACGAAGCTACCGATCTGGACGAAACGCTCGGTGCAATGTCGGACCTGGTGCACGATGGCAAAGTCCGTGTAGTCGGCACGTCGACATTTCCTGCGGAAGCGATCGTGGAGGCACAGTGGGTCGCCGCAGACCATGGCCACATCAAACCGCGCTGTGAGCAGCCGCCCTATTCGATATTCGTCCGCGGTGCCGAACGCGACGTATTTCCCACTTGTCAGCGGTACGGTATGGGCGCGATCGTCTGGAGCCCTCTCAACGGTGGATGGTTGACCGGTAAGTACCGCCGCGATCACCAACCCGGCGACCACGCACGATTCAGTCGCCTTGCCACTGGGTCATGGCGTGTCGATTCCTATGGCGCACAGCGAAAACTCGACCTCCTGGATCGGCTCGATGGTATAGCCGCCGAGGCGGGTATCGACTTGATCACGCTGGCACTCGGGTTCACCCTCGCGCATCCGGCGGTTACTGCGACGATTATCGGTCCACGCACAATGGATCAGCTGGAAAGCCAACTGAACGTGGTCGACACGGTCTTGTCCGACGATGTACTCGATCTCCTCGACGAGGTGGTCGCACCGGGGGTGACCATCGCACGGGCGGATATCGCCTATGAGCCGCGGGCGGTCCGACACAAGCACTTGCGCAGATCCCCGCGACGGGCCGGAGCCAGACGATGACGACCCCCCGCCCCTCGACGTGCGGACGGGAAGCGTTGCGCGCCAGGTGGTATCGAGACGGCTGGTATTCGGAGCGGACCCTCATAGATACTTTTGCCGAACGCGGCCGGGAAAACGCGCGCACAGCGGTGGTCTTCGCTGAGAACAGTGCGTTGATCGAGACCTCGGTCGGTGAGATCCATCGGGAAGCCGAGCGTGTTGCCGCCAGTCTGCAGAGTATGGGGATCGGCCCAGGAGACTCGGTAGTCGTCCAGTTGCCCAACCAGTTCGAGTGTTCGGTCGCCTATGAGGCGGTCCTTCTTACCGGGGCAACACTCGTACCGGTTGTGCACATCTACGGCTCCGCGGAGCTGTCCTTCATTCTCGAGCAGTCTGCGGCGAAGGTACTGATTATGCCGGAACGGGTGCGTACCACCCGTTACACCGACCGAATAGCAACGCTGTCCGCCGTGCCTACGCTCGAGCGGATCATCGTCGTCGGAGCGGAATGCGCCGGCGCAACCGCATGGTCGGAGCTCGGTGGGAGTGCCGTGTACCACAAGCCGCTGGTGAGTTCGGACGACGTCTGTTTGCTCACCTACACTTCCGGGACCACCTCGGCACCGAAAGGCGTTCAGCACAGCCACAATTCGGTGCTCGCCGAGCAGCGCACCATCCCGAAACTGCAGGACACGCGCGCGGGCTCAGTGCATCTGGTCGCTTTTCCCCCCGGTCATATAGCGGGTGTCGCGAGCATGCTGTGCCCGATTCTGCACGGGACAACGACCGTCTACATGAAGGATTGGGATCCGCGTGCGGCTGTGGAGCTGATCTCTCGGTACGGTGTCACGTCTACCGTTGCGACGCCCTTCCACCTCGCCGGAATTCTCGATCTCGAGGATCGGGGCGACAAGCTGGCGAGTCTGACTGAATTGATGGTGGGTGCAGCTACGGTCCCCGAGGAACTCGGCAGGCGGGCCGCGGCGGCCGGCATCACCACCTACCGGTGCTACGGCGCTACCGAACATCCGACGATCACCGTCTGCAACGTGCGCGATCCGCAAGAAGCGCGGATCCACACAGACGGTGCACCTCTGCCAGGTGTCGAGGTGCGGATCGTGGATCGAAATGGCTACGACGTGCCGGTCGGTGTCGACGGTGAGATTGTCACGCGGGGGCCCGACCAATTCATCGGATACCGCGACTCGGCGCTGGATGGTGCCGCGTTCACCGAGGACGGCTGGCTGCGTACCGGCGACCTCGGCCACTTCGATACCGACGGCAGACTCTCGGTGACCGACCGGATCAAGGACGTAATCATTCGCGGGGGCGAAACGATCTCATCCGGCCAGATCGAAGACGTGCTGAGCTCGCACCCGAATGTGGCCGAATGCGTAGTGGTTGCGGCACCCGATCAGCGATACGGCGAAGTCGCCGCAGCGGTCGTCGTGCTCACCCCCGGCGGGGAACTCGACCTGGACGAAGTACGTCGCCACTTCGCGGCATCCGGTCTGGCGAAACAGAAAACCCCCGAAAGGCTGGCGACGGTCGACGAACTGCCGCGCACAGCTGTGGGCAAGATCCGCAAAAGCGAACTGCGGAGAAAATACTTCATCGAGGTGGACAACACATGATCAAATGGAACTCGCTGCGGATCCCCGTCATGGCGGCACCGATGTTCATCGTCTCCAGTCTCGACCTGGTCATCGCATCCTGCCGGGCGGGCGTAATCGGATCGTTCCCCTCTGCCAATCCGCGCCGACCCGAGACTCTGGAGACATGGCTGCACGCCATCCGCGAGGCAGAGAACGAAACACTGGATGCCGGAGGCGAATTCGCGCCGTTCTGCGTGAATATGCTTGCCTCGGCAGCCCTCGACAAGCAGGCGCGTAATCAGGCCCTGGCCACAGTGCGCAAGCACCAGGCACCGCTCATCCTGACCAATATGGGAGACCCCCGCGAGGTCGTGGATGCCGCCCACGAGTGGGGCGGCGAAGTCTTTCACGACGTGACGACTATCCGGCACGCCGAGAAGGCCGTCGAAGCGGGCGTGGACGGGCTGATGCTGGTCTGCGCGGGCGCGGGCGGGCATGCGGGAACGCTGTCGCCGTTCTCGTTCCTGCCCAAGGTACGACGCTTCTTCGATGGACGGATCATGCTGGCCGGTGGCATCGCCGACGGTAACGGGATCGCGGCGGCCCTGGCTCTCGGGGCGGATATCGTCGTCATGGGAACGCGGTTCATCGCGACTGCCGAGTCGGGTGCGTTCGATGATCAGAAAGATATGCTGGTCACCTCGGAGAGTGAGGATGTCCTGTTCACCGACGCGATCGCGGGCCTGCCCGCCAGTTTCCTCGAGCCGTCCATCGTGCGGGCCGGCCTGGACCCCCGGAACCTTCCGCAGCCAACCGGCAAACACCGCCCGAACCTCCCTGAAGGGGTGAAGCCGTGGAAGACGGTGTGGAGCGCGGGGCACTCGACCGGCCTGATCGACGATGTGCCACCCGTCCAGGCCGTGGTGGATCGGCTTGCCGACGAACTTGTTGCTGCGCGCATGCCAGGTGAATGGCGAAAGACGTTGGTGGATAACACCTGACCGGCCGTCGATCCCTGCAAGATGAGAACGGGGAGCGAAATGGATCTCACGGAATTGGCCGCTCGGTACGAGGACAAGGCCGCGATCGTCATGGCGGGTAGCGGTGAGATATTGACTTACCGTGAGCTCGAGCAACGTTCGAATCAGATTGCCCACCTGTTCCGGTCCCGTGGGCTCGCGCCCGGTGACCACATAGCGATCCTGATGCAGAATCAGCTCGAGGTCTTCCCGGTGGTCTGGGCCGCACAGCGATCAGGGCTGCTGTACACGCCGGTCAATTGGCATCTGAGTGCGGACGAGGCGGCGTATATCGTCGCGAACTGCGGCGCACGCATGCTTGTTCACTCGGCACCCTTGGCCGGCCTCGCAGCGGTAGCCGAAGCTGCGGCACCTGGGCTCGAATCGCGAGTGACGGTCGGCGGGAACGCGGCGGTGGTCGATTCACTGGAGCAAGCGGTCGCGCAGCTTCCAGGCACGCCCATCGCAGACCAGTCCGAGGGCTATTACATGCTGTACTCGTCCGGGACGACGGGGCGCCCCAAGGGGATACTGCCGAATCTGGCCGTCAGGGCGTTCGGATCCGGGCTCGGGATCGACCATTTGATGAGAACTGCCTTCGGCTTCGGGGCCGACACTGTCTATCTCAGCACCGGTCCGCTCTACCACGCGGCGCCGCTGGGCTGGACCATGGGCACGATCCGCAACGGTGGAACCGCAGTGGTGATGGAGAGGTTCGATGCCGAGCAGACGCTGCGGCTGATCGATGAATTCGCGGTGACTCATGCGCAGTTCGTGCCCACCATGTTCGTGCGGATGCTCAAATTGCCTGAGGCGGCCAGAGATCGATACGACGTAGCGAGCATTCGGCTCGTGGTTCATTCGGCGGCCCCGTGCCCGGTGGAGGTCAAAGAGCGCATGATCGAGTGGTTCGGCCCCAAACTGACCGAATTCTATTCCGGGAGTGAGGGAACCGGCTTTTTCATGATCGACAGCCCGGACTGGCTCGCTCATCGCGGTTCGGTCGGCAAGGCGGTCCAGGGCATCGTGCACATCTGCGACGACGCTGGGAAGGAACTCGCGCCGGGTGAGGTGGGAACCGTGTGGTTTAGCGACGTTCAGCGGTTCGAGTATCTCGGTGACGCAGCCAAAACTGCGCAGGCGTTCAACGACAAGGGATGGAATACGCTTGGGGACCTCGGTCATGTCGACGAGGACGGGTATCTGTACCTTTCGGCCCGGCGATCCGATCTGATTTTGTCCGGTGGGGTGAACATCTATCCGCAGGAAATCGAGGACGCATTGATCCTGCACCCTGCTGTGAGCGATGTGGCGGTAATCGGATTGCCGGACGAGGAGATGGGACAACGCGTGCATGCGGTCGTTCAGCCTGCACCGGGGATTACACCAGGCCACGATCTCGAGCGCGAGTTGATCGACTACTGCCGAACAAGACTGGCACACTTCAAGGCTCCGCGGTCGATTGCTTTCGGCGGGATTCCGCGGCTCCCGAGTGGAAAGATCCTGCGACGCAGTCTGATCGGCGGTCTCGGGAACACCGGAACGGCGGAGGGGCAGCACTGAAACCAGTATTCCCGCAGCTAAGGAATCAAATGTATAAGCCGTGCGCAAGCAGTTGACCGGTTGTCGGGCGGCTTTTGCTCTCGCGGGGATGTGGTCCGCTCACGACGATGGAGGAGCAAATGTCGGAAACGATGGACGAACTGCTTGTCGAGCACCGGGGGGATGTCCTCTGGATGACACTCAACCGCGCCGCTCGGCGCAATGCTCTCACAGTCAATCTAGTCGAGGTCATCGGCGATGCATTGGTTGATGCGGATCGGGGAAAAACCGTCCGTGTGGCGGTCTTGACCGGCGCCGGAACCGCCTTTTGTGCAGGCGGCGATCTGCCGAGCCTCGCTGCGGTGGCCGCCGGTGGGCCGCGTGCCGCAACCGACGCAATATACAGCCGGTTCCACCGCATGGTCGGTGTGCTCGGTTCGGTTGCGTTTCCCGTGATCGCGGCTATCAATGGCCCGGCGATGGGAGCAGGACTCGACCTGGCAATGGCCTGCGACCTTCGGGTCTCCAGTTCGACGGCGAAGTTCGCGAGTTCCTGGATCAATGTAGGACTCGTTCCGGGCATGGGCGGCGCGCACCTGCTCACTCGGGCTATCGGCAGTACGCGAGCTGCCGAGATGGTCCTCCTCGGGCGCACGGTCGATGCCGCCACGGCGTATTCGTGGGGTCTGGTGAATTCTGTTGTCGCTCCTGATGCGCTGCGCGGCGAGGTCGATTCGATCGCCGCTCGCTTGGCCGCGTTCAGTCGCCCGGCAGTCGAGAGCAGCAAGGCGTCGCTTCGGCGGGCTGGGTCCACCCCCTTCGACGCTGAGCTGTCCGCGCTCGGTGCGATTCAGGGCGGTCTGCTGGTCGGTGACGACTTTCGGAATGTCGCCGATGCGATGACAAAGAGCGCCCGATAACGACAGGCGCTGGGAGCTGCCGCCGTCCGCTCATCGGGCGTTGCCCGGCGGACTGGCATGCTCCGGCGCAGCGTGAAACCTCGCGAACCCGAGCAATTCTGCTCTGGGAGTCGGTGTGGAATCCACCGACTCCCAGAGCAGCTGGACCAACCGCTCCCTGGATCAGTTGTCAGCGCGGCGCCATTCGGATGGCGCCATCAAGCCGGATTGTTTCGCCGTTGAGCATGGGGTTCGCGACGATGTGAGCGGCGAGAGCGCCGTATTCGGACGGGTCGCCGAGTCGGGATGGATGGGGCACCTGCGCACCGAGCGACTTCTGTGCTTCCTCGGGGAGCGTCCCCAGGAGAGGCGTCTTGAACAAGCCTGGCGCGATGGTGTTGACACGGATGAGCAGCGAGGCGAGGTCACGCGCGATGGGCAGGGTCATACCTACGACGCCCCCCTTGGAAGCCGAGTAGGCCGCCTGGCCGATCTGGCCCTCGAAAGCCGCTACCGAAGCGGTGTTGATGATGACGCCGCGTTCACCGTCGACGGGTTCGGTCTTGGCTATACGTTCGGCGGCGAGCCGGATCACGTTGAACGTGCCGACGAGGTTGACGCTGATCACCTTGGTGAACGCATCCAGCGGATACGGCCCATTCTTGCTGACGGTCTTGATCGCATTGCCGATACCGGCACAGTTGACCGCGACCCGCAATGGGCCGAGGGATTCGGCGACGTCGAGCGCCGCGGCGACCGCATTCTGGTCGGTGACGTCGGCGGCGACGAAGCGCACCCGGTCGCCGAGCTCCTTGGCGACGGCTTCACCGTTCGAGGTGGAGAGATCGATGATCACGACGTATGCACCGTCGGCGACCAGAGCCTTTGTGGTAGCCAGGCCGAGGCCGGAGGCACCGCCGGTGACGACGGCGACGCTATTGCTGATCTGCATCAGTGTGTGTCCTTTCGTGATGGTGATTCATCACATCAACATAGTTCACTATGTAATCTATCTTAAGGGCGAAGCTCTCTCGATGCCCGCGCTGCAAGAAGACGTCCGAATTCAGCAACAAGGGGAACGTACGTGCGCGTAACAGGCCGCGACGATCGCGATCGGCGCCAGGATCGAGAGGTGCACTACGAGCAGTTGTCGTTGACGCCCGACGATGTGGAACTGCGACTGAACCCGCAGGGCGATCCGGAGGCACCACTTTGGGTAATCCCCCTGGATCGGTGGCGAGACGCTCCGCCGGGCCGCGTCCGTCGAATGGCGGAATTAACGGCGCGCACTCATCGAATCCCGGTAGGTGTGCTCGAGTCGGGGGCGCTCCCCGCTCTGGAGCCTTTGCTGCGGGCTCTGACAGTGACTCTGTCGTCGGCGCCGGAGCCGAAGCCACGTCCGTACATAGTCGGCTGTCGCGACATTGGCGCGGCTTTGCGGCGGCTCTCGGGCGCCGTCGGTGAAAATCCGCGGGCAAGTGTGGCCTTGGCCGGCCTCTTGCGCCAGACGGAGGCGCTCGACACCGACGCCGGCTTGGCTGCGGAAGCAGCTGTGTACTCGATGCTGCTGGGTGGCAACGAGTTTCGGCGATGGCGCACCGAGCGTCCAGTGAGGCGAATGGCTGTCGAGGAACGGCAGATGGTCCGGCTCGAGCGAACCGATGATGCGCTTGCCATCGTCCTGGACAATCCCCGACGCCGCAATGCGCTGAGTACTCGCATGCGGGAATCTCTGCTCGAGGCGTTTCAGGTCGCCGAGTTCGATCCGTCGATTGCCCGGGTCGAGTTGCGAGGCTCCGGCCCCGCATTCTGTAGTGGCGGGGATCTCGACGAGTTCGGTATCGCCAACGATCTGGTGGCAGCGTATCTTGTGCGCTTGGAGCGGGCGCCCTGGCGGATCATTCACCGGCTGCGCAGCAAGGTGACGGCGTATCTGCACGGGGCTTGCATCGGTGCCGGGGTGGAAATGGCGGCCTTCGCCGGACAGGTAATCGCGGATTCCGATACATTCTTCCGGCTACCCGAGATCGGAATGGGGTTGGTTCCTGGCGCCGGGGGCACGGTCAGTGTGCCGCAGCGGATAGGCCGATGGAGGGCGGCATGGATGATGCTTACCGGTGAGCCGATCGATGTGGAGACTGCCGCGCGCTGGGGCCTGGTCGACCGGGTGCGGTCGTAGGATTCATGGCTGCCGGCCAGACGATCGCTCCGTCTTGGACGAACGCTCGGACCAAATGGGCGTTGGGATGGGGCAGAGCGCCCGCGAGGGGTTCGGCCAGCAGGCGCAGATCTGTGGGGGACCCGATGCGTATCCGTCGAGGCGGCCTGCCGTCATGCGATGCACTGCCGATCGGATCGTGTGCCACGGGTCGGACTCCCCAAAGGGACCGTCGCTCGACTGGCGAGGCGAACGCCCGCGGCCCGGAGAGAGGCGTAGGGATAGAGCAGTTCGCAGTCCGCGCTGTCGACGGACGCCAGGTACTGGTCACCTCGATCGGTCACGAACGACGGTCGCGTAACCACTGCGGGGCCCATGCGCGCCAGACCGCTGCGGAAAAACGCAGGTGCGGCGCGCGTTGCAGATGCGGCGAATCCGGGCGCTACCGACGGCGGACCGGCGAGGCGACCGCTGATCGTCATAGCACCGAATCTGCCCAATCCTTCACCGTTGGGTTGAAATCCAGCTCTAAGTTGACTTGGCGTGAAATGCCGGAGTCCCTGCCCGTAACTGTGGCATAGAGGTCCTCGGGCAGCCGTTCGACATGCGTTGAGGCTAGTCCGGCGCCGTCCACGTGGTAGGCGACGCCGGACAGAGGCAGAACATGAATTTCTCCGGCGACGGTTGTGTCGCCGCTGAGGGTGGTGCCCGCCCGCTCGAATGCTGTGCTGTTCACTTGTTCGACCGGTCCGTCCCCGACGGGTCCTTCGCCAGATTATGCATACGGCGGACGACCGGATCGGTAGGACCAGGTGTCCGGAACAACCTCCGGCGAACACGTTCATCGCCGAGCCGACTCGGACAATGGTGCGCGCCCGGCGTTGGTCGCACCAGGTGGCGAGGGAGCGTGGTCAGGCCAGCGCGTCAAGCTTTGCCATGTGTTCTTCAGACAGGGAAAGCTTTGCTGCTTCCAGGTTTTCATTCAGGTGGGCGACCGATGTGGTACCGGGGATCGGCAAGATCACGGGGGAGGTTTGCAGGAGCCAGGCCAGAGAGACTTGGGCCGGCGTGGCCCCAAGATCCGCGGCGATGTCGGAGACTGGGCTGCCCGGGCGGGCGAGGGCCCCGGTGGCGATCGGGAACCAGGGGATGAACGCGATACCGTGTGCGGTGGCGTAATCGAGTACACCCTGAGATGCGCGGTTAACCAGATTGTAGAGATTCTGGACGCTGGCGATCTCGGTGATGCTCCGCGCTTGCTGCAGTTGCTCCACGGTCACCTCGGACAGGCCGATATGGCGCACTTTGCCTTGCTCTTGGAGTTCGGCCAGAGCACCGATCTGGTCGGCCAGGGGCACGTCCGGGTCGATCCGATGCAACTGGATGAGGTCGATGCGGTCGAGTTTCAGGTTCCGAAGCGACAGCTCGACCTGTTGTTTGAGGTAGTCAGGGCGACCCAGCGGCACGAACACGTTCGGGCCCGGGCGGGTGTTTCCAACCTTGGTCGCCACCACTACACCCGGCGGGTAGGGGTGCAGCGCGTCGGCGATGATCTGCTCACTGACCGCAGGGCCATAGGAATCTGCGGTGTCGATGAAATCGACGCCCTGCTCGACGGCAGCTCGCACGACACGCACTGCTGCCGGGCGGTCGGCGGGTTCGCCCCACACGCCGGGCCCGGTGAGCCACATGGCGCCGTAGCCGAGCCGGTGCACGGTCAGATCGCCACCAACGCTGAAGGTGAGGGGTGTGGTCATCGGTTACCTCCGTGTCAAGTATTCGAGATAAGGTGAACTCTAGTTCATGATTTATGGTGAACTAGAGTTCATGTTCATGCAAGCGCCGCGCTTCGCCTGTTCGGAGAGTCACATGCCCCCTGCTCGCGCCCCGCGCGCCGATGCGGTCCGCAACCGCAACAAGATCCTCGAAGCCGCCCGCGACCAGATCACCCGGTGCGGGCCAGATGCAGGGATGGATGAGATCGCCAAAGCGGCTGGCGTGGCCGTCGGTACCTTGTACCGACACTTCCCCACCAAAGCCGACCTGGTCACTGCCATCATCGACGAGCACATGTCCCACCTGGCCGACGAGTCCGAGGCCGCCCGCATACGCGCGGCATCCGGTACCCGGGCGCTGGACGAGATCACCGCGTTTCTCGGCCGCGTCGTGGAGGCGTCTGCCGTCAGTCACGCCGCCAAAGCGGCCGCCCATGCCCTCGGCGCCGCAGCATCGGACAAGACCTCGGAGCACCGGGCGACCGCCGCCCTGGCCGAACTCATCCAGGCCGGGAAAGCCGCTGGCGACATCCTCGCGGACGTCACCGTCGACGATCTGTATCTCCTCTTCGCCAGCGCCCCGGCCGACCAGCCCCCAACCGTGCGCGCGCGTTGGCTCAGCCTCGTTCTTCCCGGCTTGACCACTCATCCCCGCACCCTCGACACCGCCTACCTCGCTGACGGGAAATCGAACACATCCCTGGGACGTCGTCCGGCGTAGATGCCATGCGCGGGCCGCGATATCCGGCAAGTGCCGCAGCAAAGGGGTGGATGCAACTCGTTGGTCCAGTAAGTCGCTGTGTCCAGAGCTTCATTCCTGAGGAGGCAGCATGGATGTCGACCAAGGATGTTCGGGCCAGTGCGTGTTCGCGCTGCGGAAGCGTACAGCCCTCCCTTCTTAGCTTGCTGGCGATACGCTGGTGGCGTCGGAAGGTGAGCGCATGGTGCTCGGTGTGCGTGCCCGTGCTCAGTGGATCGCGAGCGACTGATGGTCGGCGAGGATCCGCTGCAGACCGGCCGCGATGTGAATATGCCCGTTGCGATGGAACTGAGCGCGTCGGGTTTCGAGGATGTCGAGGAGATCGGCCACGGCGGGTTCGGCGTAGTGTTCCGGTGCGTCCAGTCGGCGCTGGATCGCACGGTGGCGGTGAAGGTGCTGATCGCGGAACTGGACGCCGAGAATCAGGCGCGGTTCTTCCGCGAGCAGAAGGCGATGGGCCGGCTGACCGGGCATCCGAATATCGTCACGGTGTTGCAGGTGGGAGTGACCGCGAGTGGCCGGCCGTATTTGGTGATGCCGTATCACCCGCTGGATTCCCTGGATGCGTGGGTTCGCCGGGAGGGGCCGTTGCCGGTCGAGACGGCGCTGTGGGTGGGAGTGAAGATCGCGGGTGCGCTGGAGACGGCGCATCGGCTTGGGATCATGCATCGGGACGTGAAGCCGGGCAATATTCTGCTGAGCGAGTACGGGGAGCCGGCGTTGACCGACTTCGGTATCGCCCGTATCGCCGGGGGCTTCCACACGGCCACGGGGGTGGTGACCGCATCGCCCGCCTTCACCGCGCCCGAGGTGCTCGCAGGCGAGGCAGCGACACCGGCCGCGGATGTGTACGGACTGGGTGCGACCTTGTTCGCCGCGTTGACGGGTCACGCCGCGTTCGAGCGGCGCAGTGGTGAGCAGGTCGTGGCGCAGTTCTTGCGGATTACCAGTCAGCCGCTGCCCGACCTGCGAGAAGGTGGTATCCCCGAGGATGTCGCGGCGGTGGTGGAGTCGGCGATGAATCGGGATCGACAAGTACGGCCGTCGGCGCGGGAGTTGGGCGAGGCAATCCAGGAGGTGCAACGCAGTCGCGGATACCGGGTCGGCGAGATGGCCCTACACGGTCAACCGGCAACCTCGCCGGGGCAGCCCCACAGGACGAGACCGGAATCGGCTCCGCCACCGCAGGCCCGAGGCCGCAGCACCGGCGAGTTGCCGCTCGAGCTGACCAGTTTCATCGACCGCCGCGCCGAGACGTCCGAGATCAAGAGCTTGTTGGCGGCGGGGCGGCTGGTGACATTGACCGGAGTCGGTGGCGTCGGCAAGACCCGGCTGGCGTTGCGGGCGGCGTCGACTGTTCGACGCGATTTCGCCGACGGGGTATGGCTGATCGAACTCGCCGACGTGACCGATCCGGCATTGCTGATCGACGTCGTGGCGGGAGGTCTGGGCTTACGGGACGATTCGGCATGGCCGATGCGCGACGCGCTGGTCGAATTCCTGCATTCGCGGGAAGCGCTGCTGGTTCTGGACAACGGCGAGCAGATCGTGGATGCCTTGGCAGATGTGGTCGAAACACTGTTGCTGGCCTGTGCCGACCTGCGGATCCTGGTGACCTCCCGGGAGCCGCTGGACATTGCCGGAGAATCGGTGCTGCGGGTCTCCCCATTGACCGTTCCGTGCTCCGGAAGTGAGCCGACGCTGCGGGGACTGCCTCGATACGACGCGGTGACACTGTTTGCCGAGCGTGCCGCTGCACTGGTACCCGGTTTCGAGGTCACCGAGGACAATATGGCCGCAGTGGCGGGGATCTGTGCCCGCCTGGAGGGGCTGCCGCTGGCGATCGAACTCGCCGCGGCGCGGATCCGCACGATGTCGCCCGAGCAGATCCTGGCTCGGTTGACCGATCGCTACGCACTGCTCACTCGCGGTCACCGCACCGCGCCGCAGCGGCAGCAGACGCTGCGGTGGTGCATCGACTGGAGTTACCGGTTGTGCACGCCCATCGAACAGCGGCTGTGGGCCCAATTGTCCGTCTTCGCCGGTGGTTTCGAAATGGACGCGGTCGAACGAGTCTGCAGTTTCGAATCGGAGGGAAGTCTGCTGGATGCGTTGTCTTCGCTGGTGGATAAGTCGATCGTGATCCGGGAGGAACTCCGGGGTGTTGTCCGGTTCCGGATGTTCGAGACCGTGCGCGAGTACGGGCGCGATCAGCTGCATGAGGCCGGTGAAGATCGGGAGCAGCGTCGGCGTCACCGCGATTGGTGCCAGCAGTTGGCGCTGGATGCCGAAGCCGACTGGATCAGCGAACGCCAGCCCGACTGGTTGGCCCGGCTCGAGCGCGAGCAACTGAACATGCGTGAAGCGCTCGAATTCTGCCTGTCCGACACCACGGCGGAGTCGGGCGAGGCAGGGTTGCGCACCGTCACGGGCGGCTTATGGCTGTTCTGGACCTTTCGGGGTTTGTACGGAGAGGGTCGTCGCTGGATCGACCGCGTCCTGGCACACCCCAGGGCGGACTCGCTGCCGGACCGCATCCGGACGCTGCACATCGGCACTGTGATGGCCGCGGAACAACAGGATTTCCCGGCGGCGGAGACCTTACTGGAGCAGGCGGGTGCCCTCGCCGACCAAGACCCTGCCCCCCTGCATCAGGCACTCGTCGGCTCCGCCGGCTGCATGCTGGCTTTGTATCAAGGTGACACCGCTCGTGCGGTCTCCTGCGGTGAACGCGCGCTCGAGATGTTCGGCGCGAACCGTAGCGGATATCTCCAAGTCATCACGATGACGTCGCTCGGCTGGGCGTATGCGGCACAGGGCAAAGTCCGGCAGGCGATCGAATATTACGAGCAAGCTCTATCCATCACCGACTCGACCGGCGAGTCGTTGTTCCGGTCAAGCACGTTGTGGGGACTGGGCATCCTCGTATGGCAACAGGGAGCGCGATCCCGTGCGCAGGAGATGCTGGAACAGTCGTTGCGGCTCAACCGGCGTGTCCGTAGTCCTGTTGTCGCGGTGCTCGATCTCGAGGGGCTGGCCTGGATCGTCGCCGAGGAGGACGGTGAGCGGGCGGCGGTGCTGATGGGCGCTACGCAAAGTCTGCTGCGGTCCGGCTCCGGGTTCTCGATCTTCTTCCCCGAGATGTCACGGTCGCACGAGGAATGCGAGCGCATGGTGCGGCAAACGCTCGGTGAGCGACGGTTCAAGGTGGCGTTCCGCCGCGGGCGGGCGATGGCGATGAATGGCGCGGTGGCCTACGCGCTCGGTGAGCAGCCGAGCGAGGTGGCTCCTACCCCAGCCGGGACAGCGGAACTGACCAAGCGCGAGCGGCAGGTCGCGGAGCTGATCGCCCGAGGACTCACCAACAAGCAGATCGCCACGAATTTGGTGATTTCCCAACGCACCGCCCAAGGCCACGTCGAACACATCCTGACCAAACTCGGCTTCACCTCCCGCGCCCAGATCGCCGCCTGGATCACGGACCGGGCCTATCAGGAGAGTTCGTGATCGCCGTTGCCGGCTCAGCCGAAAAGAACTGAGCGACGGGACATTCGAGGCCGGTCGGTCGCGACCGTACTAGGGATTGCGCCTCGGTCGACATCTGGTACCGATCACCAACCGCTGAATCACGTCGACCATGCTGCACTAGGCCGCGAGAACTGCAACTCGCGCGTTCGCTGATCGCGCAAGGCCTGTCTTCGGGGTCAGTGAGCCGCAGGTGAGTGGATCAATTCATGCCCGCGGATTGAATGGATCTGCGATGGCATTTCCCGTGTCGATCCATGCGGTTTTCGTCTCGGTGTACTCCTCGATGGCGTGGATTCCGTTCTCGCGGCCGATCCCGCTTTCCTTGAAGCCACCGAATGGGGCGACATGGTTGGTCTTGCGGTAATTGTTGATCCACACAGTTCCTGCGCGCAGCCGGCGAATCATGCGGTGTGCGCGGGCGATGTCGCGGGTCCAGACACCGGCTGCGAGACCGAAGGCTGTGTCGTTGGCGATCGATACGGCATCATCTTCGTCTGCGAATCGGATGACGACAGCAACCGGCCCGAATACCTCTTCGCGTGCGATGCGCATGTCGTTGGTGACGTCGCTGAAGACTGTCGGCTGGACGAACAGGCCGTCGGCCAGGTCGGGATCCTCGGGCCGGGAGCCACCGGTGACAAGGCGCGCGCCTTCGGATTTGGCTACCTCGATGTAGGACAGCACTTTATCGTACTGGGCCTGGCAGGCGACGGTGCCCATCTCGGTTTCCGGGTCCAGCGGATTACCGAGTTTGATTTGCCGGGTGCGTTCAGCCAGCGCTTGGACGAACTCGTCGTAGATGTCGGTATGCACGAGCACGCGGGATCCGGCCATGCAGGTTTGTCCGGTCGCGGCGAAGATCCCGGAGATGACGCCACGTACCGCCACGGGCAGGTCGGCGTCGGGAAACACGATGTTCGGTGATTTTCCACCGAGTTCCAGCGAGACTCTGGCCAGTCGTTCTGCGGCGGTGGCCGCGATCTTCTTGCCGACTGCGGTGGATCCGGTGAAAGCGATTTTGTCGACCCCGGGGTGGGCGCTGAGCTCTGCACCGACCGGTCCAGCTCCGGTGACGACGTTGACGACTCCGTCCGGAAAGCCGGCTTCGTGGAACAGTCGCGCCAGCACCAGAGTGGACACAGGCGTGACTTCCGATGGCTTGATGACGACGGTGTTGCCTGCGGCCAATGCGGGGCACAGCTTCCACAACAGCAGTGCCAAGGGGCTGTTCCATGGCGTGATGGCGGCAACGACGCCGATCGGCTCACGAACAGTGAAGGCCTGCATATTGGGTACGCTAGTGGCCAGCGTTTCCCCGAGAGGCGCTTCGGCGGCACCGGCGAAGAAGTAACAATGGTTCGCCAGTGCGTTGGTCTGACCGGCTACTTCGCGGATCAGCTTGCCGTTCTCGAGAATCTGGATTCGAGCGAGTTCGTCTGCGTTGTCTTTGATCAGGTCGCCCAGACGCCGTAGCAAAGTAGCTCGGTGCAGGGGAGTCGACTGCGACCACGGGCCGTCCTCGAAGGCTCGCCGGGCCGCCTTTACCGCGTCGTCCACATCTGTGGATGTTGCGGCCGGCACGTGGGCCCACGCCTTGGCATCGAATGGATTGATCGAGGCGAAGCTGCCCCCATCGGAGGCAGCGCGCCATTGGCCGTCGATGAGCATCTGGTAGCTCTCGAGTGTGGTCATCAGAGTTTGCTTCTCCTGTTCTCGGATTCGCGCGACGGGAATTTCACTATGGGATCAGGAGGTCGAGGTGGTGTAGCTAGCTCGACTAGCGGCCGCTTCGCCTGCTATACGTCCGAACACGAGGGCACGTAGTACCGAGGTCGCTCCGGGGTATTTGTGGTGATAGATGCCGGCGACCTCGCCGACCGCGTAGAGGCCGGGGATTGGGACACCCAATCGATCGATTACTTCCGCGTCTTCGTTGGTTTTCAGGCCACCGAAGGTGAAAGTGATCGCGCATCGAACCGGCCAAGCGACATACGGTGGTTCATCCAACGGCCGCGCCCAGTTGGATTTCGGCGGTTCGAGTCCCTTGGTTGCGACGCCGTCCAGTCGGGTGACATCCAGGGGCCCGGGTTCTGCTGCTTTGTTGTACTGCTCGACCGTCGAGACCAGTGCCTGAGCGTCGATGCCGAGTCGCTCGGCCAGCTGGGCGATTGTGTCAGCGGACTCCGGGGCCCGGTCTGTCAGCACCGCGCGTGCGATGTTCTGTCGCATCAGCCTCTGATCCGCGATGACGTAGGCGAATTGATCGGCATCGCGCCAGATATGGTAGGCCACCGACTCGAAGGTGTTGTCGGGTGTGTCGGATCCTTCGTCGAGGAAGCGGCGGCCGCGGTGATCGACAAGGATTCCGAAAGGATAGACCATCACCAGCGCTTCCGGGGCCGAGGTGCGGGCATCGACAGGCTCGCCATGGAACCGTTCGAACTGGCCGTCGGTGGCAGCCCCTACGGCTGTCCCCATGGTGATTCCCTCACCTCGGTTGGATCGGCCTCCCGGTGCGATGGGGGTGAGTTCGTGCCCGTTCTCGCCGAGATGCCGGTCGAGCAGATCTGGGCTACCTTCGAATCCGCCGCACGCGAGCACGACGGTGGGCGCCTCGTATCGCGTCCCGTCTTCGGCCACGACAGCGGTAACCGCACCCCTCTCGTCGCGTTCGAGAAGTTGCGCGGTGGTGTTGTATCGGATTTCGCCACCCAGCTCGAGAACTCGGACCGCTAGCCTTTCCACGATGGCCGCACCTCCACCCTCAGGCATCAAGCGTGGGCCCTGCGAGGTCAGGAAATAGGTGTGGTCTGTTTTTGTTGCCACTCCGTTTTGAGCGAGCCACTGTACAGCGGACTGGGCGGCACCCGCGAGGCGGTCGATGATCGCTGATTCGGTCTTGCCCTCGCTTAGGCTGTGCATGCGTTCGGTGAAGTCCGCCGCTGGCGAACCGTCGGGCTCGAGTCGGAAGAAAGCGCCGGTCCACGCTGTGTTGCCTCCGCGTTGACCCTCGCCTGTTCGCTCGAGAACGATCACGCGCCCGCCGGGGGACGACTGGAGGAATTGGGTAGCCGTGGCGAGGCCACCTGCCCCACACCCGACCACGATCAGGTCGGCTTGCTGACGTCGCGCGCTATCGCTCACGAAACTCCCTTTCTGAATCCGAGCGCACCATTGAGCGGTTTGCGAGTTCCGCTATGCGGTTCGGTACGTGACCAGCGAAACATGTGCACTCCAACCTGTCAACCCACTATGCGGTTTCAGAAAACCGCTAAGCGGTCTAGAGTGGGCCTCATGGTTGAGACTGCGACCGCGGCGACGCGGGTTGACGGCGCCGTGCGCAGCATCGCGCGCGCTGTCGAGGTGCTGGAACTATTCGACGAGCACCATCCGAGCAGGCAGCTCCGCGAGATCGTCGCGTCGACAGAACTGCCCAAGACCACAGTGGTACGTCTGCTGGCCACCCTCGAATCGCTCGGGTTGATCGTTGGACGCAGCGACTCCACCTACGGCCCGGGGCCCGGATTTCTGCGCTGGGTGAAGCTCGCCGATTCATTGTGGGAAGTTGGTGAACAAGCTAAGAAGGCTATGTCGAGCCTTGTGGACGCCTACGGCGAAACTGTCAACATCTACATCCGGCAGGGCATCAACCGTGTCGCAGTAGCGCAGATCGAGGGGACAGCGACCGTCCGCAGTGTGGTGGAAGTGGGTGTGCCCTATCCGCTGGCGACAGGAGCCTCCGCGAAGATACTGCTCATCGATGCGCCCGAAGGTGTACTGCATGATGTCGCCGAGCATCATTCGGACCGGACGAGGGAAGAACTCGAGCAGGAGATCGACGCCGTCCGCGACGCGGGCTATGCCGTCACTCACGGTGAACGCGAACTGGGAGCGTCCGCTGTAGCCGCGCCGATCCTGGGGCCGGACGGCCGAGTCATCGCCGCGATGTCGATCAGCGGTCCCACCTCTCGATTCAGTGCCGAACGTGTCGCGCATTACGTCGATGCCGTCATTGCTGCGGCCCGCCAAGTCAGCGAGAACGGCCTGGGGCCGGTGGAGGTGTTCCTGTGACCGCCAACCTCCTCGACGGTGTGCGAGTGCTAGATCTGACAAACGTTCTCGCCGGTCCGTTCGCCGGCTATCAACTCGCTCTGATGGGCGCCGATGTCGTGAAGATCGAGACTCCCGGCACGGGAGACCTCGCGCGTCAACTCGGCGCTGACCCAGCACTGTCCGCCGATGGGCTCGGCGTGTCGTTCCTGGCTCAGAACGCTGGCAAGAAATCCATCACCATCAACCTCAAAACAGCCGGTGGCGCAGAAGTTTTCGCCAAGATGGTCGCGACAGCAGATGTCTTGGTGGAGAACTTCCGACCTGGCGTCCTCGAGCGACTTGGATTCAGCTGGGACAGGCTACGGGAGATCAACCCCGCCCTGATCTATTGCGCCGTCTCCGGCTTCGGCGCCACCGGGCCGATGCGCACAAGACCCGCCTACGACCAGGTAATTCAAGGACTATCGGGCATCATGAGCGTCACGGGTACCAAGGAAACCGCGCCGCTGCGGGTCGGGTATCCGGTCTGTGACAGCTTCGGTGGGCTCGCTGCCGCGTTCGCGATCGCCGCAGCACTGGTGCGCCAGCACCGTACCGGGCAAGGGGCCTACCTCGACACCTCCATGCTCGATGCGGCCGTCACCTCGATGGGGTGGGTCGTGTCGGACCATCTCATCGCCGGAGGTACCCCCGAACCGATGGCGAACGAGAACATCACCTCCGCTCCATCGGGAACCTTCGAGACTGCCGACGGCGAGCTGAATATTGCGGCGAACAAACAAGAACAGTACGAAACGCTGTGTCAGGTGCTCGGCCGCGGGGAGTTGATCGATGATCCTCGGTTCCAGCGACGTGAGGACCGCAAACGCAATCGCGAGGAGTTGCGGGCAGAGCTGGAACGCTCTTTGAAAGAGAAGACCGCCGCCGAATGGGACGAGATCCTCCTCGATACCGGCGTACCGGCCGCGCCGGTTATCTCGGTGCCACAGGCGCTTTCCTCCGCGCAGATCGCCCACCGCGAACTCGTCACCGCAGTCCCTTCCCCAGCCGAAGACGGACGCCAATTCCGGATACTCGGCGCGCCGACCCGAGTCGACGGCGCCGCAGTGGCGCCGAGCGGACGACCGCCCAGGCTCGGCGAACATACCACCGAGGTCCTCGCCGAATTGGGCTACAGCCACAGCGACATCACACGACTGAGCCAGGAGGGTGCGGTATGACCCCAGCGCGCCGACAGGCAATGCAAGATACCGCCATTGATGATGTGGTGGATTGGTGGTCGACCGATATATCCGACATCGAACCCGGCCTCATTCGCTTGCGCGGCTATCCGGTGCAAGATCTGATCGACCGCGCCGGATTCGTCCGCACCATCTGGCTGATGGTGCGCGGCGAACTGCCTAGTCGAGATCAGGCCAGCCTGCTCGAGAAAGCTTTGGTCGCTGCGGTGGACCACGGTCCGCAGGCTCCGTCGATTGCGGCTGCCCGCATGGCCGCGACGTGCGGAGTGGGACTCCAAGGCGCGGTGTCCACCGGCGTCGGAATGCTCGGCGACGTGCACGGTGGCGCCGGCCAGCAATCTATGCATCTGCTCGAATCGATCGATTCCGCCTCCGACAGCGTCGGGATGAAGGATGCTGTCGCGCGGTCACTGGCCGAACTTCGCCGCACCGGCCGACATGTACCCGGATTCGGCCATCGCTTCCATCCACGGGATCCGCGTCGCGATCCCCTGCTGCAGGCCGTTGCCGAGCACGCCTCGCGTGGTGTGGTCGAAGGGCGCTACCTTGCGATCGCCGAGGAACTCGAACGTCAACTGGCCCAAGGACGGTCCAGACCCGTACCGATGAATATCGACGGTGCCACCGCGGTGGTGTATTGCGAACTGGGTTTCCCACCGGAGCTGGGGCGTGGCCTTTTCATATTGTCGAGATCCGTTGGCATCCTTGCTCATTCGTGGGAAGAGTTGCAATCGGGCCGTCGGATCAAAGGCCCGATCCCGCGGCGGTTGCTGCCGGCCTACGGGGGGCACCCCGAACGAGAGGTACCGCGTTCGTGACGGTCGATACCTTCGCCGCGATGCGTGTACTACCGGACGGCCGCAGCTACTTCAGCCTTCCGGCCGCCGAGCAAGCGGGGGCCGGTCCGTTGCAGCAGCTGCCATACGCGACTCGAGTGCTCGTGGAAAACGTTCTGCGGCATGAGAACAGCAGCACGGTGACCGCGGACCATGTGCGTGCTCTGGTCGCTCGCGACACCGCTGTTTCGGTGCCCTTCTTTCCTCAGCGTGTTCTGCTGCAGGATGCTTCTGGACTGCCGGTGCTCGCCGACATGGTTACCCTCGCCGAACGCGCGGAGGAACTAGGCCGGGATGCGGATTCGGTCGCACCGCAGCGACGCATGGACCTCGTTGTCGACCACGCACTCGAATTGGACGCCTGGTCCACCCCGACAGCCGCAGCGGCCAACCTGAAACGCGAATACCGACGCCATGCGGACCGCTATCAGTTCCTGCGATGGGCGCAGCAGCGATTCCCACAACTGAGAGTGGTGCCACCGGGTGTCGGGATTTGCCACCAACTGAACTTGGAAACGCTCGCGGATGTCATTTCCGATGCTCCGCTGGCAGCTTTCGACACCGTCGTCGGGACCGACAGTCACACAACGATGATCAATGGCCTCTCCGTCGTCGGATGGGGAGTCGGCGGGATCGAAGCGACAGCCGCCGCTCTCGGTGAACCGATCCTTCTGCGGATTCCGGAAGTCGTCGGTGTCCGCCTCACAGGTACCGTCCGTCCCGGTGTTCTCGCTACCGACATCGCTCTGACTCTTACGGCACTGCTTCGCGAGTACGGCGTTGTGCAACGAATAGTGGAGTTCTACGGCCCCGCCTTGTCGAGCCTATCGGTGCCCGACCGTGCAACGATCGCGAATATGGCACCGGAATATGGCTCCACCATGGGCTTTTTTCCGGCCGATCACCGCACTCTCGACTATTTGGCAACGACCGGACGCCCTCACCAACCGGTCGAGGCTTACCTTTCGGCGCAAGGGATGCTGTACAGCTCCGAACCCGACTACGACGATGTCATCGAATTCGACCTCGGCACAGTAGAGCGCGTCATAGCGGGCCCCAGCCGGCCTCATCAAGTAGGCCCGATCGCCGCTCTCGGGCGCCGCGACGTCAATGTCGGCGTAGGTATGCCCGCCGAAGGAGCTGTGGTCATCGCGGCGATTACCAGTTGCACCAACACGTCCAATCCGCGAGCTATCGCCGCTGCGGGTCTACTCGCGCGCAATGCCGCCGCTCGCGGGTTGACGACCGCGAAATGGACGAAGACCTCATTTACCCCGGGCTCGCGCAGCACAGCGGAACTGTTGAGTGGCAGCGATCTCCAGGGGCACCTCGACAGGTTCGGCTTCCATATTGCGGGCTTTGGCTGCGGGACATGCATGGGGAATTCCGGACCGCTGTCACCAGAAGTCACTCGTGCCATTCAGAGCCGGGAAATCCGAACGTCGGCAGTTTTGTCGGGCAACAGAAATTTTCCTGGCCGCATTCATCCCGACGTGACCGACGCCTACCTCGCTTCGCCACCGCTCGTGGTGGCATTCGCCATCGCCGGCCGCACCACGATCGACCTGGATCGCGAACCTCTCGGCCTCGGCGACAACGGGGAACCGGTCATGCTCTCCGATATCTGGCCCAGCCAACAAGACATCGATTCCACAATCCGCGACTTCGGGCACCAACCAACCCGCGACCCGGACTTGACGTCGCGAGCGCAACACCACTGGGATGAGATTCCCTACCCGGCCGGCCCCCGCTATACCTGGCAAGGTGATACCGGCACGATCCGCCGACCGCCGTTCGCCGACGCACCGCTGTGCCGCCCCGTCGTCACCGGCGACATTCTCCGTGCTCGTCCCTTACTCATACTCGGCGACGACATCACCACCGACCACATCTCGCCGGTTTCGCGCATCTCTCCGATGTCGGCGGCAGGAGCATGGCTGCACCAAAGCGGCGTCCCCGCAACCGAACTCGGTACTTACAGCTCGCGTCGACTCAACCACGACGTCATGCTGCGCGGCGGATTCGCCAACCCACGGTTGCGCAACAAACTCATCGATCGCGACGGTGGCTGGACACGCCTGCTGCCCGACGGAGAAGCGATGCCGGTGCATGCCGCAGCCGCCGAATACCGCCGCCGCGGTGTAGCAACTGTGATCGTGGCAGGCCAGTCCTACGGAGCTGGGTCAGCCCGCGACTGGGCAGCCAAGGTGACCCGACTGCTCGGGATCAAAGCGGTAATCGCGGCCGGCTTCGAACGAATCCACCGCACCAACCTGGTGGCGATGGGGATTCTGCCCATCGAGTGCGGTGGCCTGAGCGAAATCGACGCCGACCAATTCGACATACTCGGTCTGAACCCCGCCCGGACTGTCAACGCAGAGGTTACAGTGATTGCCCGCCGCGGTGAGAAAATTGTCCACACGGCGAAAGGTCACACCCGTGTCGACACCGCGACCGAGAATGAATGGCTTCGTGCCGGTGGCGTCATCCCTCAAATCCTGGCGACGCGCTGACCGAGGTTACAGCTCACGGGATGGCCTAGTCTTCTGCTCGCCCTGCCTGATCCGTCGTTGGTCCATGGAAGCCGACGACCCGTGGCGGCTCACCTTCCTGCATCGGCGTCGGGCGCAAAAACAGGGAAGCCGTCCTTCCCAGGGCGCCGCACGAAGCGAACTCGTACCGGTCGACTCGGCAGCAAGGGCACCTGCCCCTCGATAGCGGTATAGAGCCACGGGCCATCGTCGAGTTCGACGATGGCAATAGTCAATTGGCCGGACTCGCCCTTTATGCTGATTGAAGCGCGTTCCACCACTCGCCACGAAATAATGTATCCGAGTCCTGACGAGCTCACCCACTCGAGCTCGTCGGTTGCGCAGGAGGAACATCCGGCGGCGAGCGGTGCGAAAAGTTTGTCGCAATCTCCGCAACGCTGGATCATCAATGTATTTTCCGCGCACGGTAGACGATCCTCACCGGTGTTGGCTGAATGTCGTTCGTACTCCGACACTGAAACCTCCGCGACATGATGCTGATGGATGTCGCACCACTCTCGCCCGCCCTGGTCTGTTCAGCGACGGTCGAGTGACAGGGGGTATACCTATTTTTCGGTGAGCAAGTCTGTCAAACGGGAAAGGCTTCCTGATCGCACCCCGGGTGTCCGCCTGGAGCGGCTCCTCTGCTGAGCCGGACCGCTGCGTTAGGCCGAATCGCTGCGATGAATACTCACGCTCGGTCGGCCGCCGGATCGTCGATCAGAGCCTGGATCGCCTCGGCGTAGCAGTCCAGCGCCTCGGCATCGGCCAGTTCGACAGGGGCCGAGGCGAACAGGTCGACCGCGAGTAGGAGCCCCCCGATCTGGGCGGCGACCAAGTACGCACGTAGGCCTGCCCGGGGCCCGGACAAGCGGGCCGCCAGGGGTTCGACAATGTTGCGAACAGTGGTCTGTTCCAGATAGTGGTGAACTTCGGGCCGGTCGAGGGCGCCGAGCGCGGTCGCCAGGACCCGCAGGGTCGAGTCGCCACTTCCGACGAGTCTGTCGAGGATCGATCGACCGAGGGTTTCCAATGGCCCCTCGGTCAAGGCGCGGAAGTGGGGGGCGACCGGAACCACCTCGAGAAATAACTTCTCCTTGGTGCCGAAGTGGCGGATGACCACAGCCGGATCGCTTCCGGCCCGGGTCGCGATATCACGCACCGACGTGCCTGTGAAGCCGCGTTCTGCGAATAACGCCGCTGCAGCGCGGCGAATGGCATCCGGCGTACTAGAGGAACGCGGACGTCCAGGGCCGCGGCGGGGGGCGCTCGTAGTCGGTTCCATGACTCCAGTCTCGCAGAGAGCATATATTGCCAACGACGTTGACTGAATCGCTCCGAGTGTGCAGAATTACGCCAACGTTGTTGACTAAACCTGAGCGGCTCCTCGACGGAGAGTCGGGACCCGCGAAAACGTCCGATCACCGTGAGCCAACCCATGCGCACCACCAGCGCCGGTGAGCTACTCGGTCGCCGTGTTTTCGCTGGCGACCCCATCGGCGGCCCAGGCGGTGAGACGAAGGATGCATCGATGGTGAAGCTCGCGGACGGCCCGACCGACGACCCCGCAACCACTGGCTCGAGTCGGCAGCTGTCCAGACGCACGGCGTTCAAAGCCGCCGCGACGGTGATCGCTGCGGGACTGGCCGGTCGTCCGGGGATGGCGACCGCGGCGCCGACTGTGCCCGCGGTTCAGGACCGGCGCCGCGCGGTCGTGATCGGCACCGGTTTCGGGGGCGGTGTCACGGCCGCACGGCTGGGTCGCGCCGGGATCGACACGCTGGTTCTGGAACGCGGAATCCGCTGGACTGTGGGACCTGGGACCGACACCTTCCCGCACTACACTCACCCCGACCGCCGCGCTGCGTGGTTGTCTCCCGAGCCGGTGTTCACCGGATCGCCTCCCACTCGGTGGAAGCCTTTCACCGGAATCTTGGATCGGGTCCGTGGTCAGGGAATCGACATCCTGTGCGGCGCCGGCGTCGGCGGCGGCTCGCTGGTCTACGGTGGCACCACCATTCAGCCCAACGAACGGCTGTTCACTATGTCGATGCCATCGGGTCTCGATTTCGATGCCTTCGATCGGGAGTACTACCCACGCGTCGCACGGGTACTGAAACCCAGCGGAATCCCTGACGACATCCTCAACACCCCGCAATACAAGGGCTCTCGGATCTGGGCCGACGCGATCCGCGCGGCGGGAATGCAGCCGTGGCGAGTGCCGCTTCCAGTCGACTGGGACTATGTGCGCAAGGAACTTCGTGGCGAACTCCCGCCTTCTTTTTCCAACGGAGACATTCTCTACGGAGCCAACAGCCCCGGAAAGAACACCGTGGACAAGACCTACATTGCGGAAGCCGAGAACTCCGGCCACGTGGAGGTGGCGATCCTGCACGCCGTGCGCGACATCGCACGCACCGCGGATGGTGCATGGCGAGTCTTCGTCGACGAGATCACCACTGATGGAGACGTGCGCACCCGTAAAGAAATCACCACCGACGCACTTTTTCTCGGTGCGGGCTCGGCCGGCACAAGCCGCTTGCTGGTGAAAGCCCACGCCAAGGGACTGATCCCGGACCTGCCCGAGGATGTCGGAACGCGGTGGGGCAACAATGGCGACCGCATCTTCTCCTGGACCACATCCGGCGAATCCCCCGGTGCCGAGCAGGGCGGGCCGGCGTCGGTTGCGGTGGCCGACTGGGACAACCCACAGGGGCCGATCACCCTCATCAACGGCAACGTCCCGTTCCCGGTCGATATTCGAACCACCAGTCTGATCGGGTTCGGAATCGGCACGCCCGCAGGCCGTTTCGTATACGACAACGATATCGACGACGCGGTGCTGCATTGGAGCCAGGGCGACGACGCCGCCGTCACCGCAGCCATTCAAGCAAGGCTGCAAAATATCGTCGGCGCAGGATCTGTGCTGCTCGACACCAACACACTCGATACCACCACCTATCACCCCCTCGGTGGAGCCGCCATCGGCTCCGTCTGCGATACCGCAGGCCGCGTGCTGGGGCAAAAGGGGCTCTATGTGATGGACGGGGCCCTGATCCCGGGATACAGCGGCGCCTGTAACCCGTCCATGACGATCGCGGCGCTCGCCGAGCACAACATGGACACCATCTTGAAGGAGGACACCATCTGATGTCTGCTCTCATCAGGCCCGAGCAAGGCTGCATCATCGTCGCTGTCCTTGCGAGCACGATCGCCGGCGTCAGCACCGCGACCTCGGCCGAGGCCGAGACCCCACCGTGCGCTGCACAACAGCAGGCGGCTGTCGCCCATCTCTACCTCGAGGCGCACACCGATCGCGGCCTGGCAGGAGACATTCCGTTCGCACCCGACTCCTACCGTACGATCAACGGCATCCGCGTAGATGGCCGCGAAATCGAAGGAGCATCACAGACCGGCCTCACCACGATCACCGATGAGCGTGTGCACTCCTGGACCCAAAACACCGACGCACGCACGGTGCGGGTGCAGTACGACGCCGACTACGCACTGCGTACACCAGCTGCGCCGGTACCGTTGACCACCGCAGCGGTCGACGAAACATTTGCCTTCAACAGCGCGTGTCAGATCCAGCGAATCGACATCGTGATCACCCCACGTCCGCCTGGACCGGCAGGCTAGGACAGAGGGCCTCGAAGACCGATTGAGAATTCCGCACTACGTCTGTGCAGAGACCACCAGGCACACGTCTGCCAGCTCGGCCGCCAGCGAAGATGATTACCAGACAACGAAATACAACTGTCGTGCGAACATCGTGAAATCCTCGCGGTGCCGTTCGATCAGGTCGGCAAGGCGCAACAGCAACCGCCGCCGGTCGGTGGTCTGGTGCGAGGTCGGTTCGAGTGCGCCTTGTGTTCGACTTCGACGGCCCGTGCGGTGCGTCCTGGCCAGTGCATAGTTTGGCTCAATGACGCTGCATCTTGGTCACCACGGTTTGGATTCCGTTCACTCGTGGCTCAGCGCACGGTGAAGCCGGCATCCAGCGGCCAAGTGGTGCCGGTGATGAAATGAGCCTCGTCAGACACCAGGAACGCCACCGCGTTGGCAATGTCTTCAGGCTGCAGCATCTGGATGGGCAGGGCGTTCTGCATCGTCGCCAGCCCGGGGTCGTTGGCGGCGAACAACGCCGCCATGGCCTCATTGAGCACCATCCCGGTGGCGACACCGGTCGGATGAATCGTATTCACCCGAATCGAGTGACTAGCAAGTAGATTCGCCCAGACCTGCATCAGGCCCACGAGTCCGCGCTTGGACGCGGTATAAGCCTGGGCTCCCGTCGCATCCGAACCGGTACCTCGCAAGCCAGAACTGGAACTCGTGATTACGATGGAGCCCCCGCGACCACCCTCGATGAGATGAGGAATGGCCGCCTCGACCGTATTCCACGCGCCGATCAGGTTGACATCGATGATGTCCCGGAACACCTGCTGGTCATCACCGCCTTTCGAAAGCCGGACTATTCCTGCGTTGGCGATGACGATGTCGAGACGCCCGAACGCCGCGACACCGTCGGCGACAATCGTCTCCATCGCTGACCTGTCACGAACGTCACCTTCGCGTGCGACGATCCGTCGTCCCGTGCTCTCGACGAGTTTGACGGTCTCGGTCAGATCGTCGTTAGAGGCGTTGGGATAGTCCATCGACGGAATGTCACGGCAGATGTCGACTGCGATGATGTCGGCACCCTCCTCGGCTAGGCGCACGGCGTGGGCGCGACCTTGTCCGCGCCCAGCGCCGGTGATGAAGGCGACCTTGCCATCTAGTGTCCCCACGACATCCTCCACTTGGTCGACGTAGATAACTATGTTGACAATAAGCGTCTTGCGGATCGCCGGTCAAGTACGGATCCTCCAGTGTCACGCGCGATCGTCGCGCTGGCCTCGGATGTACCGAAAGCCCTGTCCGCCATACGACCTGCGTTGGCCCCCAGCTGTGGCGTGGTCGGTGGAGGGTGTGCAGTGTCCCGACGGGATCGACTCCGACCATCCGCTCATGATCGCCCTGGACGCGCAGATCGCGATCGCGCACTCGGACAAGGAACGTGCGCCGCGACGTACAAGTAGACCTTCGGTTACCACCCGCTCGGTTGTGGAACGACCATGGATCTACCGGCGCCGGCGAGCTCGCGGGGGTGATGCGGTGGCCGGGAATGCCGGATCGAATATCGTCGCCGACCGCAAATGGGTCCTGGGCGGCGCGCTGGTACTCCTGCCGTGGCGACCCGGCTAGCGTGTCACTGCAAAGTCTTGGCGCGCACCGATTCTGGCCGCACCCACGACTTCGTGCGGTACTGCCAGCTGCTGCTCGGTTGATAACCGGGCAGCGGAACCAAACTGAGCGGCATTGGGGCTAGGACGCTGCTGAATAAGGTTGATTCCGGGGTTCCGCTGTTGCGCAGCGGATCCCCTGGAATCGTGTGAGTGTGATGGGCGGTGGTGTCTGCTGGTGGGCCATCGCCTCGGTTCAGGCGATGGCCCAGGTGCCGGCGGTCCGGGTGAGGCCGAGGTTGAGCAGGCGGCGCAGGTTGAGAGCGGCAGCGCGGCGGTGCAGCCACTGGTTACTGGCGTCGATGCCGCGGTAGCGCAGTTTGCGGCAGCGGCCCTTGGGACCGATGAGCCAGGAGATGCTGCGTTCGACCATCGGTCGGTGTTGTCGGTAGGTGGCGCGCAGGTCCGGGTCGCTGCGCCAGTGGTGGCGGGCTTGACGGAGTAGGGCGTCATGTTCGTGCAGGCGCAGGATTCGGCCCTGTTCGCTGGTGGTGCAGCGGGTGCGCAGCGGGCAGTTGCGGCATGCGACCCCGAAGGTCACCGCACGTTTGGCGGTGATGTGTTTGGTGACACCGTTCGGGCAGGTCACCGACCCGGCGACTTCGTCGACTAGGAAGTCGTCCATGGTGACCCCGCCCTCGACCGCCGGACGCAGCGGCAGTGGTTTGATGACTGCGGTGAGTTCGCGTCGTGCCAGGTCGGCACGGAACTCTCCGGTGCCGTATGCGCTGTCGCCCAATACTTCTCGCACTTCCCGTAGAGCGGTGTCGGTGTCGAGCAATGATCCGGCGACGGTGGCTTCGTGGTTGTCGGTTCCGGTGCCCTTGGTGAGCCGGGCGGCGGTGACCAGGCCGGTGTCGGGTTCGACGGCGAGGTGGGCCTTGTAGCCATCCTGACGGGAAGCCACGGACTTGTGGACATGGCGGGTGTCGGGGTCGACCACCGAGATCACCCGGTCCTTGGCGACCTTGCGGGCGATACGCCAGCGTCCATCCGTTCCGTCGGAGCCCTCGGCGGGTTCGACGTCCTGTCCGGCGATCAACGCCAGCAACGCCAACGCCTGCTCGGCCTTGTCGCGGGCTTCCTCGTCGAACTCGTTGCCCGACAACGCATTAACTACCGGCGTCGCGTCGTTGACCAGTGCCGACACCAACGCTTCGCGGGCGGGCTTATCGTCCCACGCGATGGCTGGCTTGCCGGGATCGTCGTAGTCATGGGCCGTGCACAGTTCAGCGACAATGCTCGCAGCGCCGGGCACCTCGCGGCGGACCCGGCGGATCGCGGCGATCAACTGGGTGACGGTGTCCTCCGGTGGCGACCGCGGCGTCGAGGACCACCGAATCCAGGGCTCGTCGCGTCTTACCTTGCAGCACACCGGTTTCGGAAACCACCACACGGACCGCATCGAAGATCCGGTTCGGACTGTCCGAGTTCGCCAACCGCCGCCGCCAATACGTCAACGTCGACGGATCGAAGCCCCCGTTATCCAACGCCAGCCCGCACGCAACCTTCCACCGCAGGTCGCACCGCACCGCGGCCACCGTCTCACGGTCGGACAGGTCGTGCAGCGCCTGCAACACCAGCACCGACGCGGCGACCTCGCACGGCAGACTCGGCCGCCCCGTCCGCGACGGGAACAGATCCTCGAACATCACCGCCGGGAACACCTCCCGGCGATGCTCAGCCAGGGACGCGAACACACTGCCCGCCGGAACCAGATGCCCCACCAACGCCGCCGCATCCATCAACTCCGGATCCGACTTGCCCTCACCTTGCACCCCACCATCCTCGTTGACCCCGGCCCAAAGGACCGGGGTCAACACGCCACGTTATTCAGCAGCGTCCTAGTAGGACTTTGTTAGGTCGGGAAGGTGTGGGTGGCAGAGCGGGCAGGTGCCGATCCAGATGGCTAGTGCGCGTTGGATTTTGCGGAGGATGCCGTAGAGGGTCAGCCCTGCCCACCGGCTTTTGGGCCGGTGAGTCGCAGGGTGGTGAGGAACAGGTGGGCGGCGGTGACGAGGGTGGCGTGGTGGTGCCAGCCGAGCCAGGAGCGGCCTTCGAAGTGGTCCAGGCCGAGAGCGTGTTTGAGTTCGCGGTAGTCGTGTTCGATGCGCCAGCGGATCTTCGCGAGCCGGACGAGTTCTTCGATGGGGGTGTCGGCCGGGAGGGTGGACAGCCAGTAGTCGGTGGGTTCGGTTGCGCCGTCGGGCCATTCGGCCAGTAGCCACTGCTGCGGGATGGCGCCGTCGGCGGCGGGGGTCAGCCAGCGGCTTGCGGGCCGGATGCGCAGCGTCAGGAATCGTGAGGTCATGGCTGCGGTGGGGTTGTGCGGGCTGGTGCGGGTACCGTGGCGCCAGGTCAGGTGCTGCAGCTGATGTTCCCCGGCGTCGAGCACGAGCTGTTTGACGGTGGAATGCGGTGTGCGGTAGCGGGGTTTGGGACGCGGGCCACGGCCGCCGTAGGGCGGGGTCTCGGGCACGGCATGCCCGGGGCGGGCGGTCGTGGTGGCGGGCACTGCGACGACATAGGGCAGGTCACGGTCGGTCAGGCCCTGGCGGAACTCGGCGGTCTGCCCGTAGCCGGCGTCGGCCACCATGACCGGCGGCCGAGACCGGCCCCATGCGATCAGTTCGTCGATGGACTCGAGCGCCATCTCCCATTTCGGGCGGTAGCGCTCATCGCCGGGGATCGCGGCCTTGGCGCGGCGCTCGGTGGTTGACGCGGCGGTTGCAGGGTCGCTGGCGCAGCGGTCGTCCCAGCTCTCGGGCACGAACAACCGCCAGTTCAGAGGGCACGACGCGGCATCGGTCACCGCGTGCACGCTGACGGCGACCTGGCAGTTGCCGACCTTGCCCAGCGTGCCCGAATACTGCCGCGCCACGCACGGCGACGCATCGCCGTCCTTGGCGAACCCGGTGTCGTCCACAGCCCACGCATGCGGCTCGATCAGATCACATGCCTTGCGGGACAACACTTTCCGAACCGGGACCACATCCCACGGCGAGGTGGTGACGAACTGCTGCAACCGCTGGTGGTCCACCCCGAGCCGCTCGGCCATCGGCTGCATCGACTTGCGCTTGCCCTCCAACATCAGCCCACGCACATACACTCCCGCCGTCGCCACCCGATCCTTACGACTCAACGACGAAAACACCTCGTCCGCAAAGGAATCGAGCTGCTCATCGACATCCGACAACGCCGCGGTATCCACCCCAGCATGGTCTCGAGAATCCCGCCAGAACTCGAGCTGACACACCCCTCCGTGACCAACCTAACAAAGTACTACTAGTGGCGGTTCAGCGTTGCGTACCGACAGTTAAAAACGAACCCGGGGCGCAGTGTGGCCCAGATCGTATGTCCTCGCGGCGCGACCCGTACTCAGTCGATCACCCGGGACGAGTCCAAATCAGCCGGAGCCGGCCGCGTTGACGACGGCGATGACCAGCGGGCTGAGTGGGCGGGTTTCGTTTCGTATAACCACAGGTCACGTCCTTGAATTCAAGAACGTAGGGAGCCTGGCCCGCCACGGAGCTGCTCACCTCATGGGTCGTACTTGACAACATAGTCTACATTGGTAACCGATAGTCAGCGTGGCGAGGATCACGCAGTAGGAAGCACGCAATTCGGAGGCGTCGGTGTACAGCGAATGGTCGGCAATAATTCCCGAGGGGCTACTAGCGGGAAAGGTGCTCCTGATCTCGGGTGCGTCGCAGGGT
>NZ_BDBY01000120.1 GCF_001613225.1 Nocardia pseudovaccinii NBRC 100343 | reverse complement strand
GAGCCCCATCAGGATCAGGGCGGGCAGGATATTCGCGACATAGCTGCTGTCCAAGCTGATCTGGGTCAGCCATGCCATGCCGACCGCGGCGACCAGGAAGCCACCGGCGACCACCATTTTCGGACCGACCTTCGGCAGCAGCAGCGAGGGCACCGTGGTCGAGGAGACGACCATGCCCGCCACCATCGGCAGGAACGCCAGACCGGTCTTGATCGGCGAGTACCCCATGCTCAGCTGCATGTAGTAGGTCAGGAACAGGAAGATCGCGAACATTCCGATACCCATGACGAACACCGTCAGGAACGAACCGCCGCGAGTGCGGTCCAGCACGATGCGCAGCGGCAGCAGCGGATTCGCGACCCGGGTCTCGATCCACACGAACACCGCGAGCAGGGCCGCGCCACCGATCAGGAAACCGAGGGTGACCGGGTTGCCCCAGCTGGTCGACTCGGCGTGTGAGAACCCGTAGACGATGCCGAACAGTGCGGCGGTCACCACGACGGTGCCCGGGATGTCGAGCTTGGGCCGCTCGGCGACCACATGCTTGGCCAGCAGCAGCACCGCACCGACCAGCGCGACCGCCGCGAAGCCGAGGTTCACGAACATCACCCAGCGCCACGAAGCCCATTCGGTGAGCATGCCGCCGAGCAGCAGACCGATGGCGCCACCCGCACCGGCGACGGCACCGAAGATGCCGAATGCCTTGGCGCGTTCACCCGGTTCGGTGAAGGTCACCGTGAGCAGCGACAGCGCGGCGGGCGCGAGCAACGCACCGAAGACGCCCTGTCCGACGCGGGCCGCGACCAGCATTTCGAAGCTGGTGGCCGCGCCGCCGACCGCGGAGGCGACGGCGAATCCGATCAGGCCGATAATGAAGGTGTTACGTCGGCCGAACAGGTCACTGAGTCGGCCACCGAGCAGCAACAGGCTGCCGAAGGCCAGGGCGTAACCGGTGACGACCCACTGCCGATCGCCATCGCTGAAACCGAGGTCCTGTTGCGCTGCGGGCAGCGCGATATTCACGACGGTCGCGTCGAGCACAACCATGAGCTGAGCCACGCCGAGTACGGCGAGCACCCACCAGCGCAGGGCGTGCGAGCCGCGGCGGCCCGAGTCGGTTTTCTCGGGGGCGGGTGCCCCACGGTCCAACGTGGTAGTCATGTGTCCCCTTTGCTCGAAGCTTGATCCGGAGGAGGTTCCTCCGCTTACCGAGATAAGCTAACACAATAACGGAGACATCTCCTCCACTTAATCCCGCTTATTGCTAGGATGTGCCTGTGAATCCCGCCACTACCGTGCCTCCACCTCGGCGCCTCCGCGCCGACGCTGCCCGCAATCAGCAGCGCATCGTCGAGGCGGCCCGCCAGCTCTTCGCCGATCATGGTCTGGAGATCACCCTCGACGACGTGGCCGAACGCGCCGGAGTCGGCGTCGGCACCGTCTACCGGCGCTTCGCCAACAAGAAGGAATTGATCGCCGAGGTCTTCGAACAGAACGTCGGCGAATTCGCGGTCGCCGCCGAGACCGCGGCCAAGCATCCCGACCCCTGGCTGGGACTGGTCCAGTTCTTCGAGTACGCCTGCACCCATCTGGCAACCAATCGCGGCTTCAGCGAGGTGATGCTCGAACTCGAGGAGGATCTGGAGCGCTTCGCCCAGTTGCGCGACCGGATCAAGCCGACCATCGCCGCGGTCATCGGTCGCGCGCGCGAGGCCGGCGCACTTCAGCCCGATATCGAGCCCTCGGACTTCTTCGCGCTGATCCACATGGTCGACGCGCTCGCCGAGTTCTCCAAGCCGGTGAATCCGAACACCTGGCAGCGTTATATGGCCATCGCCCTCAACGGCGTACGCAGCGATGACGCGCCGCGCCGACCACTACCGGCGCCCCCCTTGACGGACGAGGAAGTCGAACAGGCCAAGTCGTTCGCCTGCGCTGGCCGCAAGCGCTAGCGCAAAAACCGGACATATCTAGCGCTCATCTGAGCCAGCCCTTACAGTTGGACGTATGACCAACTCGTGGGGGAACTGGGCCGGGGATCAGCAGTGCACGCCAGCCGCCGTCGTCGCCCCGCGAAATACCGAGGAATTGGCCGAGATCATCGGCCGCGCCGCCACCACCGGACAGACAGTACGCGTCGCCGGTGCGGGTCATTCGTTCACCGATGCCGTACTCACCGACGGCATCCTGCTCGACCTGGCGAAACTGAACCGCATCCGCAACGTGGACCGGGCGACCGGCCGCGTCCGAGTCGAGGCGGGCATCACCCTCAATGCCGCGAGCAATGCACTGCATCCGCTCGGCCTGGCCTTCCCCAATCTCGGCGATATCGATGTGCAGACCATCGCGGGCGCGACCGCCACCGCCACCCACGGCACCGGTGCGACGCTGCAAAACCTCTCGGCCGCTCTGCAATCCATCGAACTGGTGCTCGCCGACGGCAGCCGAGTCGAGTTGAACGAGGATTCCGATCCGGACGGCTGGCGCGCGGCGCGGGTCAGCGTCGGGGCGCTCGGCGTGATCAGTGCGGTCACCCTGCAGTTGGTGCCGTCGTTCGTGCTGGAGGGAATCGAGCGGCCGGTGCCGGTCGAGGAGGTCCTCGCGGATCTGGACGCCTACGTCGACGGCAACCAGCATTTCGAGTTCTACATGTTCGGCCACAGCCCGCTGGCGATGACCAAGCGCAATAACCCTGTCGACCTGCCGGAACAGCCGCGCGGCCGGGCCGCCGACTGGTTCGCCGACATCCTGATGTCCAACTACGCATTCGACGCGCTGTGCCGACTCGGTAAGCGCCAGCCGCGGCTGGTGCCGTGGATCCATCGCGGCGCGGCGTATGCGGGCAGTTACCGCCGCCAGGTCGACCGCTCCTATCGAGTCTTCGCCTCGCCCCGGCTGATTCGCTTCACCGAGATGGAATACGCTATTCCGCGCGAACATTCCGCCGCCGCCATCCGCGAGATCAAGGACCTCGCGACGCGGTTCGATACGCCGATGCCGATCGAGGTGCGCTGGGTCGCCCCCGATGACGCGTTCCTGTCCCCCGCCGGTGGCCGCGACACTTGCTACATCGCCGTGCACCAGTACCGCGGGATGGACTTCGAACCGTATTTCCGTGCCTGCGAAGCGGTTTTCGACAAGTACGACGGCCGCCCGCACTGGGGCAAGCGCCACTTCCAGACCGCCGAAACACTGCAGGCGCGTTACCCGGACTGGGATCACTTCGCCGAAGTGCGCCGCCGCTTCGATCCCAAGGGCCGCTTCGCCAACGCATACGTCGAGCGGGTACTCGGCTGTGTCTGATTTGCCGCGCCTGCGGCGCGGCGTGTTCGCTCGTAAGACTCGCGCCGTGGTGGCCGAGTCGCATGATTCAGCTTGCGAGTATCTCGGCGACCAGGCGCGGTAAGGCCGTGCCGATGGGTTCGCGGATGACCTCGGTGGCGATGCCGTCGTAGGGCGTCGGTTCGGCATTGACGATGACCAGATCCGCGCCGCTGTCGACGGCGATCGCGCACATCGATGCGGCGGGCTCCACCTGCAGCGAGGATCCGATGGCCAGGAAGATATCGCTGGCCTCGGCGGTCAGCGCGGCCTTGGTCATGGTGCGGCGATCCATCTGCTGACCGAACATGATGGTCGCGGATTTCAGGATGCCGCCGCAGGCCGGACACGGCGGATCCGCCTCGCCTGCCGCCACCCGTGCCAGCGTGGCCGCCATGCTCGTCTGGTATTCGCAACCGACACAGACGACTTCGAACATATTGCCGTGGATTTCGATCACCCGGCCGGGTGAGGATCCGGCGCGCTGGTGCAGCCGGTCGATGTTCTGGGTGATGATCGTAATGGTGCGTCCGGCGCGCTCCAGGTCGGCCAGTGCGGCGTGCGCGGCATTGGGTTGGGCCTGCCAGGCCGGATTGTCGCGGCGAGCCAGCCAGGAGCGTTTGCGCAGTTCCGGATCGGCGAGGTAGACGTCGTAGGTCGACAACAGTTCGGCGATGGGGTCTTTCGTCCATACGCCGCGGGGGCCGCGGAAGTCGGGAATGCCGGAATCGGTGGAGATGCCCGCGCCGGTGAGCACACCGATCCGCCCGTCCCGTTTGCGCCAGTCGCTCGTCACATCGATTCAGCCTAGGGGGCTGCGTTATCAGTGCCCAGGGCGTGCGGTCGACAAGCCAAGTTCATGAGAGATTGTTACACTAAGTCTCTCAAGCTCTTGGATGGTTGATCAAAGGAGATCGCAATGACCGCCGCCGCATTCGATGCCGATTCACGGACCGCACCGGAGCGCCGCCCGTTCGCACCGGGTACTCGAATGTGGGACGAAACCGGCCTGATCACCTTCTCCCTCACCGCCGGCTCGGCATTTCTGCTGCAGACCATGGAACCGACCATCGCCGCCGTAGTCGACGAACACTCCACCTTCCGCACCGATCCGCTCGGACGCGCGGTGCGCAGCATCGGTTCGGTGATGATGTGGATCTACGGCGGCGACGAGGCGATCGCCGAAGCGGATCGCCTGCGCAAGATGCACGTCTCGCTCAACACCACCACGCCAGATGGTGTCCGGCACAAGGCGCTGACCTCCGCTCCGTGGGCCTGGGTGCTGCACACCGGCACCTTCGCCTTCACCGAGAACGCCGAATACTTCGCCCGCCGCCCGCTGACTCCGGCAGAGAAGGACGCGTACTACCAGGAAACGGTGCAGCTAATGCGCAATTTCATGGTGGCACCCAAGGAGATTCCGGCGAACTACGCCGAATTCGAGAAATTCTTCACCGATATTGTGGAGAACCACCTGCAGGAGACCGGAACCGCGCACGACTACCTGCGGGTGATCCAGTCGATCGCGCCGCCGAGGCAACTGCCGCGCGCATTGCGCCCCGCCTGGAAGCGCGTGGTCGCACCGGTCGGTCGGCTGCAGTATTTCGTCACCGTCGGCACCACCCCGGAGGCGGCCCGGCGCAAGCTCGGCCTGATGTGGTCGGAGTCCGATGAGCGCAAGCTGAAGGCGTTGGGCTGGTTCATCGCCCGCACGGTGCCGCTGCTGCCGGAGCGGGTGCGCTACTTCCCGATCGCTTACGAGGCGCGGCGGCTCGAGCGCGATCGCGCGCGTCTGCGCAAGGTCATCGATCTGCGTCCCATGTGACGCCTCGCGCGCGGCCACGGCCCGCGGTTGCCGATCCGGCACCGCGGGCCGTGTCGTATCCAGGCGAAACGCCGATTTCCTGACCGACCGGTTTCTTATCGGTCGATATCCCGCGTGCGGCAACAACTCTCGAGCGACCGGTCTCGAGATGCCTTGGCGGACAAAGTCACCCCCTCGTCGCGAAACACATTCAGCCCGTGCTGGTATACGTATCACGCACCCTCCGACGCAGACCCGGTGCAACCGTCCGACAATTCCGACATTGCGCCCAGAACCACGCACCAGCCTGAAAGGTACTCCCGCACATGGCTCACAAGCCCAGCGTGCTGTTCGTCTGTGTCCACAATGCGGGCCGGTCGCAAATGGCCGCCGGATTCCTCGATGCGCTCGCGGGCGACCGCATCGATGTGCACTCCGCCGGGAGCGCGCCCGCCGACGTCATCAATCCGGCCGCCGTGGCGGTCATGGCCGAACTCGGTATCGATATCTCGACGCATGCGCCGAGGCTGCTGACCGTGGACGCGGTGGCCATGTCCGACGTGGTCGTCACCATGGGCTGCGGTGATGTGTGCCCGTTCTTCCCCGGTATCAGCTACCGCGACTGGATGCTGCCCGATGCGACCGGCGAGGACATCGCCATCGTTCGCTCGATCCGCGACCGGATCCGCATCCTGGTGGAAAACCTGATCGCGGAACTGATCCCGGCCACCGCCTGCTGAGTCCGATTTGTTCAAGACGCCTGCCGAAGTGCCGCATACGCTGCGGATATGACTCCACAACTCAATGTCATCGGCATTGTCGTCAGCGATATGGCCGCCTCGCTCGCCTTCTACCGACGCCTGGGTCTCGAGTTCCCGGCGGCGGACGACGGGCATATGGAGGCACCGCTGCCCGGCGGTATGCGCCTGACGCTGGATACCGAGGCCGTGATCAAGTCGTTCCACTCCGGCTGGCAGCCGCCGAGGTCCGCGGGGCGACTCGGCCTGGCCTTCCAGTGTGCGGATCCCGCCGAGGTCGACGCGGTCTACAGCGAACTCATCGATGCCGGATACCGCGGCGAACTGAAGCCATGGGACGCCTTCTGGGGCCAGCGCTACGCGACGATCCTGGACCCGGACGGCAATAGCGTCGATCTGTACGCCCCGCTGTCGGATTGAGCCGACGCTAGGAGCGGGTGAGCAATTCGCTCAACGGCATACCCGCCAGCTCGCGCACATCGCGCGCGAGATGGGCCTGATCGGCGAATCCGGTACGAAATGCGGTGTCCGCGAGCGGTACTCCGCTGCGGGCCACCGCGAGTGCCCGCTGCAGCCGCAGGATGCGCGCCAATGTCTTCGGCCCGTAGCCGAAGGCCACGAGCGAGCGTCGATGCAACATCCGCGCACCGAGCCCCGCGGCCTCGGCCGTCGCCGCGACCGACCACCCGGCGTCCAGCGCGTCGACGATCCGCCGCAGTACCGGGTCGGGTGGTTCGGTGTCGTAGGCCCGCCGCATCGCGAGCGCCTCCAATGCGGCGGTCTGATCCGCGGCCGCCCCGACCTTTTCCGCGAGTCGCCGAGCCGCCGCCGCGGGCCACAGATCCGCCAACTCCACCCGCTTATCGCGCAATTCGTGCGCGGGCACCCCGAGCAGTGCGGGCGCGCTGCCCGGTGCGAATCGAATCCCGACCCATCGAGTGCCAGTCACACCATCGGCCATATACGCCCGGGTATCCGGCCCGGCCACCAGCAACCTGCCATTGCTCCACAGCAGATCCATACATCCGTCCGGCAACACCGGTACGGCCGCGGCCCCGGTGACATTGGTATTCGTCCACACCACGGCGCCTGGGAGCCGCGACGGCCGCTCCCGGTATACCGGCACTACCTCTGCCACGAATCCGAGGCTACCCGCACCGCTTCGTGCCTCCGTCGAGGAAGGTCAGCAGCCGCTCGGCCAGCCACTGCGGCCGCTCCTCGGGCACGAAGTGACCGCAGTCGGGGATCCGTTCCAGCCGCATGTCGTCGGCGTAGTCGCGATAGCTGTCCGGGACGCCCTCGGCGAGCGGATCGCAGGCACCGTTGAGGTGCAGGGTCGGCACCCGCAGGCGCATCATGCGGTAGTGCCGTGCGAAATGCGGTACCTCGTGCAACAACACATTGCGATTGAAGTCGATGGTCGCCGCATGCGCGCTCGGTGTGCGCATCCGGGACAGGTAGACCGCGGCCTCCGCATCGCTGAAGCGCCCCTGGTGCCGCCATGCGCGCAGACTCCGCTTTGTCAGCGCGGTTTGCAGTGCGGACGAACGCCCGAGCGCGGCAAGCGCGTAGCTGTGCCAAGGCTTGGTGAATACCGCGGGCCGCACCCCATCGATGGTCCACGGATGCACACCGGCCAGCGCGACGAACTGGTCGAACCACTCCGGCCAGTTCAGGCAAGCTCGATAGCCGACGACCAGGCCCCAATCACGGCCGACCACCCGCGCCCGATCCACCTCCAACCGATCCAGCAATTGGACGAGATCGCGTGCCAGTCGCTCGAAGCTGTAGCCGTCATCGGATCCTTCGGACCACCCGAGGCCGCGGATATCCGGACAGATCACCCGATACCGCTGAGCGAGCGGTGCGATCACGTGCCGCCACTCCCACCAGTGCTGTGGCCAGCCGCGCAACAGGATGAGCGGTGCACCCGAAGTAGATGAATTCGAACTAGGAGGATGGCGATGGCGCGGCGCACCTACAACCAGTACTGCGGACTGTCCCGCAGCCTCGATCTCGTCGGCGAACGCTGGACGCTGCTGATCATCCGCGAACTCATGGCGGGCCCGAAGCGCTACACCGACCTCGCCGACGCACTCGACGGCATCGGCACCAGCCTGCTCGCCGCGCGCATCAAACAGCTCGACGACGACGGCCTGATCAGCCGGACCACTCTGCCGCCACCAGCGGCGTCGCAGGTGTACGAACTCACCCCGGCCGGTCAGGAACTCGCGGCGGCGCTTGTCCCCCTTGCCATGTGGGGCATGCGGCACCATTTCGACGAACCGCGACGTCCCGAGGAGAGCTACCGCGCCGAATGGACGCTCGTCTTCCTCGCGACACTGATCGACCCGCCCGCTGATATGCGTGCGACGATCCAATTCCACATCGACGGTTCCGCCGCGGCGATCGTCATCGGCGACGGACGAGCCACGGTGACCCCCGGCGAACTCGGCAATGCCGACGCCACCGTCACGACCGACCTGCACACACTGGGTCGTCTCGGCACACGCCAACTCGATCCGGCGGATGCGGTCGACCGAGTGCACGTCACGGGCGATGCCGAACTCGCCTTGCGCCTAGTGGGTTTGGTGATCGGTCGCCGATGAATTCCGGCGGCCGCGTGCCCGCGTCACAGCGGTTCAGTGCGGGGTGATGCCGCGCGGGACGACCCGGATCAGGTGATCGTCGCCCGCGGCGATTTTCGAATCCGGATCCTTACATCCGACGGTGACCTCGGCACCGGCGGGTGAGGAAAAGGTCCACAGCGTCATCCACTCTTTTCCGCCGATTGTTTCCTGTTTTTTCGTATTGGTGGAACGGAGGTCTTCGTTGCGGCCGGTGCTGTCGGCCACCGTGCAGCGTAGGCTTCCGCTCGCCGCGCCCCAGTCGACGGGCACCTTGATATCCATTACGGCATCCGCGGGAATCGGTACTTTCTTGGTCTCCCCCAGCGGAATTCGCACGCCGTCGCCCGGCTCCTCGTTTTCGATCGGCGTCGCAGCCACCGAACTCGTTTCCGATGGTGCGGACGAACTCGACGCGGCCGTCGTCGACTTGTCATCGGTGCATCCCGCCACGGCAACGGCAAGTGCCGCCGTCGCCGTCATCCAGATCAGTTTCACAGGTCAACCTCTCTTCGACAGAGCATGACTACAACTTCCAGATGGACGCAGACTACATGGCGCGAAAATCGACAATTTGTTCGCAAATAAGAGGAATCGGCGGATATCGAAAATCTCCGATAGCGTCATATGCCATGACGATGCCCGTCGCATTCAGCACCCTCGATGTCCGCACAGCCGACGGCAATGCTGACGCCTACCTGGCCAGACCCGATGACGGCGCCGCCCATCCCGGCGTGCTGTTCAATATGGACGCCTACGGCCTGCGGCCCTGGCTACGCGAAATGATGCAGGCCATCGCGGCCGACGGCTACACCGTGCTGGCGCCCAATATTTTCTACCGAACCGGGCCCGCTCCGGTACTCCCGATGCCCGATTCCGCCGATCCGGACGGGCATGCGAAATTCTTTGTCGCACTGGGCCCGGCGCGCGCGGCGCTCACTCCCGAAAAGGCATTGCAGGACACCCGAACCTATCTCGATTGGCTGGCGGCGGCCGAGTTCGTGGCACCGGGTCCGGTGGCGGTGACCGGATACTGCATGGGCGGCCGACTCGCCTTGCGCGCCGCGGGCGCATTCGGGAATCGCATCGCGGCAGCCGCCAGCTTCCACGGCGGCCGCCTGGCGGTCGACGAACAACCCGACAGTCCGCATCACACCGCCGCGGGCATTACCGCCGAATTGTTGATCGCCCATGCGAGCCAAGATGATTCGATACCCCCGGAGCAGATCACCCGTTTGGAAAAGGCACTCGACGCCGCGGACGTCCGCTATGCCTCGGTGGTTTACCCGAATACCCGCCACGGTTTCACCATGCACGACACCCCGGTCTTCGATCAGGTGGCCTACGACCGCCACCTCACCGATCTGCTCGACCTGCTGCACCGGTCGTTCCCCAGCCCGTGACGAGAAGGGCAAGCGTATCGGCCCGTGCCCGGTGAGCGGGTCTGGGTCGTCCGGTGCGGGACCAATACCGATCCCGCGCATCTGGCGCGGTAAAGCGCACTAGGCTCGATATCGACTCGGAGGAGGCACACCATGTCGGTTCAATCCCTGATGGTCCCGATCGGAACGCCCGCGCCGGACTTCAGCCTGCCCGACCTCGACGGTCAGCTGCACGCCCGCGCCGACTATGCGGACGGGCCCGGGCTACTGGTCATCTTCGCCTGCAACCACTGCCCGTATGTGCGGCACCTCGAGTCGAAGCTCGGCGAGGTGCTCGGCACGCTGACCATCCCGACGGTGGCTATCTGCACCAACGACGCCGACGCCTACCCGGATGACGCACCGGAGCACCTGCGGGTCCAAGCCGATCGGGCCGGTTGGAAATTCCCGTACCTGATCGACGAAACACAGCAGGTGGGTCGAGCCTTCCGGGCCGCGTGCACGCCGGACTTCTTCCTCTACGACGCACGCCTCGAACTCGCCTACCGCGGCGCATTCGACGAATCCACCCCGGGCAACGGTAAACCGGTGACCGGCAACGAATTACGCGCCGCGGTCGAGGCGGTACGTACCGGAGCCCCCGTGCCCGAGCCACATCGGCCGAGCATGGGTTGCTCCATCAAATGGCGTGCTTAGGTGCCGATCACGGCATTCATGATGGTGCCCGCGCTGGTCGCGACGACACCACCGATCATGGCTCCCGCCACCATCTTCGGCGATTGCAGGCCGCCGCCGGACCACTTCTCCCAGGCGAACCGACCGCCCGCGTAGGTGATGGCGGTAATGCCCGCCAGCAGGATGAACCAGGTGAAATAGCGCACCATCTGCAGGATCTTGTCCGCGAGGGGCGGCGCCTCAGGTGTCGGGTTGCCGAGTTGGGCCAGGACTGCTCCATACGTGTCATGTGCCGCGGCGAGAATCATGCTCACAGTCGTACCCCTCTTCTGATATCGGCGACGCTGGTAAGCGCCTAGCCAGATAATAGCGGCTCGACTCGAGACAGATTGTGCAGCAACCGGATTCAACGACATACCGGTCAGCTGGATTCCAACACGGGCCGGTGATCGCGCCGCAGCATGTACAGCGCCATCGCCGATCCCGATACCGTGAGGACAGCGGCTGTCGGATAGATCGAACACAATCCCGGTCCGTCATCGATGGCCCAGCCACCGATGCGGCCCGCGCATGCGGCGGCGAGTTGGAATCCGGAGGCATTGACCGCGACCGCCAGTGTGGGTGCCGCGCCCGCCGCGGTCACGACCCGGGTCTGCATACCGGGAATGATCGCGAAGGCCAGCACACCCAGCACGAAAACCAGTGCCACCGTGATCAATTGAATTTCCGCGACACCCCAGAGCAGCGCAAGCGTGCCCGCTAGGGCCGCGAGCAGACCCGCCAGCGATGGCATCAGCGCCCTATCGGCCAGCCGTCCACCGAGATAGTTGCCGAGCACCGCGCCCACGCCGTACACCAGCAGCAGCGCGGGCACCACACCTGCCGCGAAGCCGCTCAGCTCGATGAGCAGCGGGGTGAAGTACGTAAAGACCGTCACCACACCGACATTGCCGAGCGCGGTGAGCGCGATCGCCAATTGCACACGGCGATCGACGAATACGCGCAGCTCCCGCCGCACCGATGCGCTCGACGGCGCGGGCATCGTCGGCAGGAAACGCAGCAGGAGCAGCAGCGCGACGGCCGCGCCCACCGCGACCGACACGAATGTCGCACGCCAGCCGAAAGTTTGGCCGACGACCGTGCCGACCGGAGTGCCGCCGACAATGCCCAGATTCATGCCGAGCGCCACCTGCGCAACCGCCGATGCCTCGCGGCCGGGTTCGGCCGTCGAGACGACCGTTGCGATGGCGACGGCGAAAAACGTTGCCACCACGAGCCCCGCGGCGAATCTGGCCAGCAGCACGGTCGAATAGTTCGGTGCGAGAGCCGAACCCAGATTCGCGACGACGGACACCGCGACCAAACCGACCACGAGCGGTTTGCGCGGCAGCCGCGCCGTCGCCACGGTCACCACCGGCCCGCCGACGATCATGCCGAGCGCATAGGCGCTCACCAGCAGACCAGCCGCTGGCACCGACACCGCGAGCCCGGCCGCCACCTCGGGCAGGATTCCGGCGATTACGAATTCACCGGTGGTCAGGCTGAAGACCACCAGCACGAGCGCAAAGACAGCAGGGCGCATTCATCCACTCCCAGATAGTTACAATTCAAATGATTTGAACTAGAACTATCACAGTTCGAAGCATGACACTAGACTCGACGGCATGAACGAGCAGGCGCCACCAAATCTCGTCGTGGATACCGAGATCGATCGCGATGTCTGCAAGCTGGTGCACGAGTTCACCCACCGCCTCGACGTGCACGTTCGCCGCGTCGCCGAGGCGTTGGATATGACGCCGTCGCAGGTGATCGCCCTGCGCGAGCTGTCGGATCCGATTACCGCGCGCGAATTGGCCACCAGAATGTCGTGCGAGCCATCGAATGCGACCTTCGTGCTGGACCGCCTCGAGCAGCAGGATCTGGTTCGGCGGCAACCACATCCGACCGATCGCCGCGCCAAACAGATCGTGCTGACAGCCGCAGGGAAGCGGCGGCGCGCCGAGGCGCTCGACCTGCTCGGGGCGCAGTCGCCACTGACCTCGCTCACCGCCGTACAGCAGCAGACCCTGCGCGATCTGCTGCAGGCGATGGTGCCGCCGATTGTCTAACCATACGGTCGGACGTACTCTTCAATTATGACGACGGAGGACAAGCGCCTACAGCGCGGTGCACGGAGTCGCCAGCTCGTGCTGCGCCAAGCGGTCGACACCGCATCCCTCGACGGTCTCGAGGGTTTGAGCTTCGGCAAGCTGGCCACTGATACCGGGCTCAGCAAGGCGGGCGTACAGACCCTGTTCAAGACCAAGGAGACGCTGCAACTCGCGGCGCTCGATTTCGGCCGCGATATGTTCATCGATGCCGTCATCCGTCCCGCCCGCGCGCAACCGCATGGGGTGCGACGACTTCGCGCCCTGATCGAATGCTGGATCGTCTACGCGCAGACACCGCTGTTCGCGGGCGGCTGCCTGCGGGTCGCGAATATGGCGGAGTTCGACAGCCGTCCCGGTCCGGTGCGCGATGCGCTGGTCAACGAGCAGCGGGAGTGGGTGGGGACCATCGCGCGCGAACTCCGGCATGCCGTCGATGCGGGCGAAATCGCCGATCTGGATATCGATCTCGCCGCCTTCCAGATCGACGCCGTCCTCTGTGCCGCCAATACCGCACTGCGCCTCGGCGAAGTCGACGCGGTGCCCAAGGTCCGCCGAGTTGTCGAAAGCTTCCTCATCCCGGCGACCTAGGTATCAGGGGCAGTCAGCGGTCTGCTGCAGCTCGATCCTGATCCGGTCGTCGCTGAGGATGAGGGTGCCGTCGCCGGTGGTGGTCCATGTCGGTGCGAGGAGCAGGAATTCGGTGAGCCAGGAGTCCTGGTCGGCGAATTCCGGCGGATAGGACAGCACGGTGGAGAACGGGGATCGAGTTTTCAGAACGCCGCTGTCGGCATCCACCTCGAACATCACGGTATTGGCACCCGCGTGTGCGGACAGGCGGCGGGTCTCGTCGACGAACCACAGGGTGATCCGGGTGCCGCGGAGCAGGAATCGTGGTCGGCCATTCTCGGTGACGGATGAGGAGACGTAGCGGTGGCCCCAGAGATCTGAGTCTTGCATCGGTGGATCGGCCCTTACTCGCGGCGTTCGACAGCCCATCTATCCTGATTCCCGGGCCGAGCGGGCAGAACGGCCCGGTCCACTGAACGAACCGATCAGCGAAGATTCTTCTCGATTTCGCGGGCGGTATGTGCGACCAGGCCGGGCAGATTCGGCGGAAACTGTTGGGACAGCGAGATACAGCCGATCGCGGCCGCATCGCAAATCCCCGGTTGACGGATTGCCGCTGCGGCACAACATATCCCGGCGATCAGTTTGTGATGGTCAACGGAAACCATTCCCGCATCGACGATTCCGGAGCAGACTCGCTGCCATTCGGCGGCCGAATAGGTCGGCGGCGGGACGGTATTGTCGGCCCGTCCCGCGAAAAGCACCTGCGCCAGCGCGGTGCGATAGACCAACTCCGGATCGGCGGCGGTGTTGAGGAAGAACTCGGCGCCTTTGATCCCGGAAACCATCCGAACCTCGTCCACGTCGAGAATGCACACCGCGACAGTCGAATTCGTCAAGGCGGACAATACCCTGGCGGGCCGTTGCGCGGCCCGGCGCAGAATCGGCGCGGCCTGCCAATGCCGCCCGAGCTCGGCCATCCGCTCGCCGACGAAATACCGCTGCTCCACCCGCTGCACGGCGCCCAGCGCCACCAACTGCTCGGCCAATCGATATGCGGTGGCCTTCGCCAATCCGGTGGTGCGTGCCAGTTGCGACAGTCCACAGCCCTCCGGTGCCGCCGAAATGGCCTCCAGTATCTGGAAACCGGCGTCGAGCACACCGCGGCTCGTTCCGTCAGCCGATGGGCTATCGACCATCGCGCCCGTCCTCCTCCTTGCCGCCGCTCCTATCGGCACACGGCAAGAAAAGATGGTACGCCGATTGTCGTTCGCAACAAGGCGTTCCGGACCGGGGTCAGCTCACGTTGAGGACGACCTTGCCTGGGCCACGCCCCTTTTCGCTTTCCTCCTGGGCGGCTGCTGCCCGCTCGAGCAGGAAGGTCCGCGCCTCGCCCGGCAGCCGGAACGCACCGCTGGCGACGCGTTCGGCGACCTGCTCGAGCAGTTCGGTAGGCCGCTCGGGACCGCTGCCCGCGAGGAAGGTGATGCCGAGTTCGCGGGCCGCCGGATCGACGATCGTCACGATCCGGTCGGTGCCGCCGCGCAATTCGATGGCGGCGGGCAGCACACCGTATCCGGCCGCGTCGAAAACCGCGTCGATGCCGTTCGGCGCGAGTTCGCGGACGCGCTCGACCAGACCGGCGCCGTAGGTGGTCGGGGTGGCGCCGAGTTCGCGCACAATATCCTGATTGGCCACGGAAGCGGTGCCGATCACGGTGACGCCCTCGGCCACGGCCAGTTGCACCGCCATCGACCCGACCGCACCGGACGCACCATTGATCAGCAGCGTTTCGCCCGGTTGTATTTTCAGTGCCGCCAATGACTTCTCCGCCGCGGACACCGCGACCGGGAGCGATGCGGCATCCGGCCAGGACAGTTCCTCGGGTTTCTTCGCGACGGCATTGCTGAGGGTGTACTCCGCGTACGCCGCGACCGCCCAGCCCAGTACCTCGTCGCCGACCACGACATCGGTGACATCCGGACCGACCGCGTCGACCACCCCCGCGATCTCACCACCCGGATACTGCGGGAACACCGGTTCGCCGAAAGACAGTGCGCCGGAACGGATCTTCCAATCCACCGGATTCACCGCGGTGGTCCGCACCGCGACTCGGACCTGCCCCGGGCCCGGTTCCGGGATCGGGATGTCGACGATCTGCAGTACGTCCGGACCGCCGAATTCGTAGAACGCAATCGCCCGCATCGGCCCAGCCTACGGGTCGAACCGCGCACTTACGGGTAGCGCCGCCAGGTTTTCTCAGGAGAGTCTCATCGAACACCCACCCTTGGTCTCAGAACCGTTGCGTTCAATGGCCGATGGCTGCCCCGTCCGGTCCCAGTCTCACCCGGGCGGTAGGCAGCGCCAACTTCGGCAAGAATCCGAAACGACCTCGAACCTAATCGGCGGCTATCTCGTAACTCCTACTACAACGAGCCGACAACGCCGAGGTCATGATGAGCGTCGAACACGTCAACCGTCGAACAATCGTCATCGGAGCAGGGGCCGCGGCAGTTGTCGCGGCCTGTTCCACGAGCGAAAGCTCGTCGACACAAGTCACCTCCACTACCTCCACCTCAGTACCGACGACGACATCGAGTTCCATTGCCGCCGAACCGCCGCCGCCCCCGACCGAGGTGCCTGCCGGGCCGGAACCCACCCCCGGCACCGCGCTCGCCCGCACCTCCGACGTACCGATCGGGTCCGGGGTGTTACTCGGCGATACCGTCGTCACCCATCCGAGTCCGGGTAATTACCAAGCTTTTTCGGTGATCTGCACGCACGCGGGCTGCGCCGTCAACACGATCAGTGGCGGCACCATCAATTGCCCTTGTCACGGCAGCAGATTCAATCTCGACGGCTCCGTCGCAACCGGTCCGGCCACCCAACCGCTCGCCGCGCGGACCATCTCGATACAGGGGGAATGGATCGTCGCAGGCGCATTCGCAGCGCTACCCGCCGCACAGCAAGAGGTCCGGGAGCAACCCGCACCGGCACCGCAGGTCGAGGCAGGCGCACCGGAGAACGCCATCGCCCGCGTCTCCGACGTACCGGTCGGCTCCGGGCTCATCCTCGGCGACACCGTCGTGACCCAACCGAATCCCGGTAATTTCCAGGGCTTCTCGGTGATCTGCACACATCAGGGCTGTGCCCTCAACGAAATCGCGGGCGGAACCATCAACTGTCCTTGTCACGGAAGCAAATTCAATCTCGACGGATCCGTGGCGACCGGTCCGGCTAATGAACCGCTGTCGCGCCGCGAGGTATCGGTTCAGGGCGACTGGATCGTCGCGGGCGCACCGGCGACACCGCCGGTGATCAAGCCGTGGTGGTGCGAGATCCCGATCTTCGCGCCGGGTAGTGCGGACTGCTGACTACTTCCGCCGTGCGGTTCGGGTGGCTCCGATAGAGGCCGCCACCACGCAGATGACGCCAACCCATTGCGCCGCGTGCATGATCTGGCCGAGGACAATCAGCCCGGCGAGTGCGGCGGCCGCCGGTTCCAGGCTCATCAGCACGCCGAAGACGCGCGGTGGAATGCGTCGCAGCGCTTCGAGTTCCACGGAATACGGCAGCACCGACGACAGCATCGCGACCGCGAAACCGGCTGCGAGGACCGAGGGCTGGAACAGTGTGGCGCCCGCGTCGGCAATGCCGACCGGGACCATGAGCACACCGCCGAAGGCCATCGCAATGGCCAATCCCCCACCGCCGCTGGTCCGGTCACCGAGTGCGGCACTCAGCAGAATGTAGCTCGCCCACAGCGCTCCCGCGGCCAGCGCGAACAGCACACCCGACCAGCCCACATCGCCGCCCGCCTTGGTCAGCAGCAGTACGCCGCCACCGGCGAGTACGGCCCACACCGGATCGGTCCAGCGCCGCGAGCCGACCAGTGCGACGGTGAGCGGCCCCAAGAATTCGAGGGTGACCGCAATACCGAGCGGAATCCGGTCGATGGCCTGGTAGAAGCACAGATTCATGGAGGCGAGCACGGTGCCGTAGCCGAGCACCACCGGCAGCGCGCGCCGCTCGATCCGCAGCGCGGACCGCCAGACGACCAGCAGCACCACCCCGGCGAAGAACAGGCGCAACGTGACCGCACCCGCGGCCCCGGTGGCGGTGAACAGCTGCTTGGCCAGCGCCGCGCCGACTTGCACGCTGACGATCCCGATCAGCACCAATGCCGTCGGCGGCACCCCGCCGAGCCCGCGCGCGTGCACCGCACGCAGGGGCGTCAGCGGCCACGCCGACTTCGGATTCCGTTCGATATCGATCGCGACCACGCGGCGCCCTCCGTCCAAAATCCCAGCATCCCAGAAACTGTCAGGCCGCCGGGCGAGGACCTGCCAGATCGACGAGATCGGTATCCTTCGGCGCGGAATCGCGTTCGCTCGCTTGCGACTTCGCCCGCTTTCCGGCAACGAGATACGCAACGACCAGCAACACGCTCAACCACACGTAGGTGTTTCCCCACAGGTGTTGCCAAGGCGTCCAAGCCAATTCACGGCGATTGTCGCCCGGCAGCCAGTTCTGCGGCCCGTACACGAATGCCGCCGCGGTGAGGACGATCGCCACATACCAGCCGATCGCCCGACCGCGCGACAGTGTGGTCGCGTAACAGACCATCGCGAACAGCGCGGGCGCGATCATCACCCAGTGATGCGACCAGGAGATCGGCGATACCAGCAGCGTGAAGACGGCGTTGATCGACAGCGCGAGCGCGGGCACCTCGGCGGCCTGCCGCATGGCCGGGACCACCAGCGCGAGCAGCGCCGCACTCAGCACCAGCCACAGCACGGTGAACAGCGGCTTCTCCACGCCGAATCGGGCGAGCACGGCCTGGATCGACTGGTTGGTGTGGAAGGAGGAACCGCTGAGTCCGGAGACATTGCCGAGGCCGCCGAACCAGTAGTTGACCGATTCCTTGGGCAGGATCGCGAAGCTGAGCGCGGTCGCGACCGCGCCGGTGATCGCGGCTGTCACCGCAGCGCGATAATCCCGGCGCACCAGGAAGTAGAGCACGAATGCGGCCGGTGTCAGCTTGATCGCGGCGGCAACGCCGACCAGCATGCCGCGCCGCCATTTCGGCTTCGCGGTGAGCGCGTCCGCGGCGACCAGCACCATCAGCAGCAGGTTCACCTGTCCGAAGTCCAGTGTGGAGCGAACCGGCTCCAGCAGCATGGCCAGCGGTGTCGCGCAGGAGGTGGCGAGCAGCGCGAGTTGCAACGCGCCGCGCTCGGGCCAGCGGCGCCGCGCGACCAGATACAGCGTGACGGCCAGCGCGAGCGTCGAGGAGATGAAGAAGGTGAAGGCCGCGGCATCCCATGGCAGCAACGCGAACGGGCTCAGCACCAGTGCGGCGAACGGCGGATAGATGAACGGCAGGCCGATGCCGATCGTGGTCTGCGGCAACTGGCCGTACATATCCGCGCCGTCGCGCAGCGCCTCGATGCCGAGCCGGTAGACCTGCAGGTCGATGAACCCACCGGTGATCCGGTGAAAGGGCCACAGCGGCGCCATCAGGCACCAGGTGGCGAAGGCGACGAGCAGCACCGGCACCAGCCACACCGCGCGCCCGAATCGTCGGTTCACGGGCTTCGACCTATCTGGGGTGGTGACACTACTCATCCGCGGCGACTATACCGACCCGCACGAACGCAGCCGAATCCGCGTTCTTGCTCATGGCAATCGGTCAACGCTCAGGACGCCCCGAACAAGCCGAGCAGATCGTTCTTGCCGAACATGGCGGCGGCGGCCCGCGCGGACGGTGTCCCGGCATCCGGATCAGCACCGGCGGCGAGCAGTGCTCGCAGGATCTCGGTCTCGCCTTTGAAGACCGCACCGGCCAGCGGGGTCTGTCCCTTGTCATTGGCTCGATTCGGGTCGGCATCACGCGCGAGCAGCACTTGGACGGCGTCCTGATGACCGTGGTAGGCGGCCAGCATGAGCAGCGTGTCGCCGTTGTCGTTGGTGAGGTTCACCGGGACCCCGGCATCGAGGTACGCCGTGAGCCGCTCGGCATCGCCGTGCCGAGCCAGATCGAAGATCTTGGTGGCGAGTTCGATCAGGTCCGGGTCCGTCTCGTCATTGCCCATCTGCCAGTCCTACCACTCGAGATGCGCCGGAGACGGCAGTTGTCACGGAATGATTCGGCCTGTCGCGGTCGATAACAGTTTCATAACTCGCCGAACGGGTACCCCATGAACATGACAGTGACGCACAAGCGATTTCACCGCCCCGCCGGTGTCGATCGTGGAACCGCGCTGCTGGCCTCGGCAACCTGCCTGATTTTCGTGGCCGGCATCGCCACCATCACCCGTTCCTTCCCGACCAGCGCGGCGGCCGCCGGATGCATCGCGGCCGGACTGGCCGTGACACTCGGCATCCTCCCGCACAGTCGTTAGCCGATCCACCAGAACGTCGACTCCACTGCCCGATACGGCAGGCTTACTGCCGTGCGTGTATTGCTGCTCGGCCCCTTCGAGGTCCGCGATGACGAGGACCGACCGCTTCGGATCGCCGGGGTCAAGGTCCGCGCATTGCTGGCCCGGCTCGCCATGGAACCCGGCCGGGTCGTGCCCGCCGACGCACTCGCCGATGCGATCTGGGACGGACGCCCGCCGGATAACGGTGCGAATGCGTTGCAGGCCTTGGTGTCTCGCGTCCGGCGCGCGGTCGGCACGACGCGGGTCGAGGGACTCGCGCCCGGTTATCGGCTGGTCATCGATCCGGTCGATGTGGATGTCGTCCGGTTCGAACGCCTGGCTGCGGCCGGGCGGGAATCGGATGATCTGTCCGCATTGCGCGAGGCCGAGTCCCTGTGGCGGGGTCCGGCGCTGACCGAACTGCTGGAGCTGCGGTTCGCGGCCGATGCGGCGGTGCGGCTGGACGAGTTGCGGCTCGGCGCGGCCGAACATCGGCTCGGGCTGGAAGTCGCCGCGGGCAATGATGTCCTCGACGAAGTGCGCGCGCTGACCGAGGCGCATCCGCTGACCGAGCGCATCCAGGGCCTGTTGATTCGTGCGCTGTATGCGGCGGGTCGGCAGGCCGATGCGCTGGCGGCCTTCGAACGCATCAGGGATCGGCTCGGCGACGAACTCGGCATCGACCCGTCACCCGAACTGAGCGAACTGCACCTGTCGATTTTGCGGCAGGAATCCGCGGCGCCGCGCCGACGCACCAACCTGCGCGCCCAGGTCACGAGTTTCGTTGGGCGCGAAGACGATGTGGCCGATTTGACGGCGCGACTCGCGGCCGCCCGGCTGATCACCATTGTCGGACCGGGTGGTGCGGGTAAGACTCGACTCGCCGTCGAAGTGGGCGAGCGGGTTTCCGGTGGCGTCTGGCTGGTCGAACTCGCCGCGGCGCGCGATCCGGAACAGGTTGCGTCTGCGGTGCTCACCACGATCGGTGTGCGAGAGGTGAGGGTGCTGGAGCCGTCGGCGGGGGATCCCGTCGATCGGTTGACGGAATTCCTTGCGCGACAACATGTCCTGCTCATCTTGGACAATTGCGAACACCTCGTCGATGCGGTCGCCGAGCTCGTGGACCGGCTGCTCGGTGCGTGTCCGGAGCTGCGTGTGCTGGCTACCAGCCGGGAATCACTCGCGGTCGATGGCGAACACATTCACCAGATTCACCCGCTGCCCTGGCCCGATGATGCGGCCGCCGCCGAAAGCTCTCCTGCGGTGCGGCTTTTCGTGGAACGCGCGCGAGCGGTCCGTCCGGATTTCGCGCTCGATGCCGGTACCGCCCTCGCCGTGGTCGAGATCTGCCGACGGCTGGACGGTTTGCCGCTGGCGATCGAATTGGCGGCGGCGCGGCTGCGGGCGCTTTCGGTCGGCCAGATCGCGGCGAAGCTCGATGATCGGTTCACACTGCTCGGTCGCGGCAGCCGGACGGCCCAGGCCAGACATCGGACACTGCGTGCGGTCATCGAGTGGAGTTGGGCGCCGCTGTCGGAGCCCGAACGTGAACTTGTCATGTGGCTGGCGGTCTTTCCAGCCGGTGTGGCCCTTGATGCTGTCGACGATCTCGAGTTCCTCACCGGGTTGGTGGACAAGTCGTTGGTCGAACGCGGCGGCGAGCGATATCGGATGCTCGAGACGATCCGGTCGTATGCGCTGGAACGGCTGGCGGAGTCCGGCCGGATGGATGCGGTTCGCGGCAGGCAGGCGCAGTACTTGCTGCGTCTCGCCGAATCGGCGGAGGCCGAACTGCGGTCCGCCGCGCAGCTCGATGCGCTCGCTCGGCTCGATACCGAGCGCGACAATATCGCCGCCGCATTGCGATTCGCGGTCGACACCGGTGCTGTCGAGTTGGGCATTCGGCTGATCGCGGCAATGTTCTGGTACTGGACGTTGCGCGGGATCCACAGCGAACGGCTGCACTGGATGCGGGCTGTGTCGGAGCTTCAGGGCGGGGTGCCGGACGAGCTGCGGGCATTGCGCGGTGTGCTCGATGGGTTGTCGAGGTATGAGGGCGGAGCGATCGAGGACGGGACGCGGGCGGTGGCGGCCGGTCTCGAAATCGCGAGGAGCTCAGGTTTACCCAGTGGACCTGCTCGTACGGTGTTGCTGGTAGCGCCCGCATTCCTCGAGGGGCAGGGCCTTTCGGCTTCATGGCCAGGGCTCCTCGGATGGGAGCGGGGTTTCGCACTCTTACTCGGCGGTACGAGCATCGATCAATTGGTCAGTGCGAAAAAGGAGTTCGAGTCAGTCGGCGAACGCTTCGGTCTGTCGACGACACTTCAGTCGATCGCGGAGGACCAGCTGCGCCGTGGTGATCTTTCTGGGGCGATCAGTTCGCTCACCCGTGCCGCTGCGGCCTTCGAAGAGCTCGGCAGTGCGGGTGATGCCGCGGCCGTCCGTGCCGAATCGGCCACCGCACTGGCTCGACTCGGCGAACTCGACCGTGCCGAAGTCGCGCTGGCCCGGGCCGGACAACACGTCGAGGCAGCCGGAGAGCCAGGTACCGCGACTTATGTGCGGCTTGCGCGTGCGGAGTATTTGCTGCGTCGCGGGGACCGGAAAGCGGCACTGCGTGAACTCGAGCGGGCCGAAACCGGTCTCGCGAACACCGCCTTCGGTACTCGAATCCGGTCTCGGAGTAGTGGTTTTCGAGCGCTCATCGCGATTCTCGACGACGATCCGGTGCGGGCTCGGCGGGTGCTCGATACGGCGACCAAGGGGCTGATCATCGATCGAAACGGGTCGATGACGACTGCGAACGGGGCACAACCGGACGATTTGGCAATGTTCGCGCACCTGTATGCCGCGTTGGCAATGCGCGACGGCAACGCAACCGCCGCGGCCCGCTTACTCGGTGCGGCGGCCGCCATGCTCGGCGCAGAGGATAGGCGCGGGTACGACAATCTCGTCGCACCGGCAGACCGAGCCCGCGAAGCACTCGGTACTGAAGCCTTCACCACTGCCTATGAGAGCACAGCGGGCTCGCAACCCACTGCCGCAATCGAATTCCTGCGGTCACAGGTGCCGTGAACGCCGATTCCGAAACCGAGTCAGCTATCCGAATCCGCTGGTACGGAAGTTGATTCGGGTACCTCACCCGCAACGATCATGCCGAGCAACGCGAGTGCGCGCTCATCGGCCGAATCCTGCTCGGCGTGATAGGCGATGAGGATCTGGCCCGGAGCTCCGTTGACCGTGAACGTTTCGTAGGACAGTGTGAGGTCGCCGACCAACGGATTGCGAAAACGTTTGACGCCCGCGGTTTTCGCGCGCACGTCATGACGGGCCCACAGCCGCCGGAAATCCTCGCTTTTCAGCGTCAATTCGCCGACCAGTTCGGTCAGGCGCGGATCGTCGAGATCGGTGCCCGCGGTGGCACGCAGGCTGGCGACGGTATCGGCGGCAATGCTCGGCCAGTCGGCATAACACGCACGCGCCTGCGGGTCCAGAAAGATCGCCCGCACCATATTGACGCCCTCGGCCGAACAGGAGTTGACCGCGGTGGCCAGTGGATTCGCGGCGAGCACATCCATATGCCGACCGAGTACCAATGCGGGCGTATTCGGCCAGGAATCCATCAGACGCAACAGCCCGGGCGCGACCCGCTCGGGCCGTCGAGTTGCCCGCTTGCGCCGCGCCGTCGGACGCGCCAACTCGCGCAGGTGCGCGATCCCTTCCTCGTCCAACGCGAATACCCGGGCCAATGCCTCGACGACCTGCTCGGACGGATGCTTATCCCGTCCCTGTTCCAGCCGTACGTAGTAGTCCGCGCTCATGCCCGCGAGCATGGCCACTTCCTCGCGGCGCAGTCCGGCCACCCGCCGCTGGCCGCCACCCGGAATCCCGAACTCCTCCGGACGCGCCAGTTCGCGGCGGGCGCGTAGGAACACGCCCAATCGGTTCTCGGAGTCCATGCATCCGAGGGTAGGACAACCGGGCCTGGCCTGGGTGGCCCCGCTACTACCAGGAAGTCCGCAGCCTGGCGGGTAGCGATCTCGGATACGAACGTGGTGCTCATGACAAACAACCTCGAAGGCCGCACCGCGGTAGTAACCGGAGCATCCAGTGGTATCGGCGCCGCCACCGCCCGACAGCTCGCACACAACGGCGCCCGCGTCGCCCTGCTCGGCCGTCGCAAGGATCGGATCGAAGAACTGGCCGCCGAGATCGGCGGACCGACCCTCGCGGTAGTCGCCGATGTGGCCGATCGGCAGTCAATGCGCGACGCCGCGGCGACGGTGCGCGCGGCATTCGGCCCGGTGGACCTGGTGGTCGCGAATGCGGGCGTCATGCTCGCCGCGCCGTTCGAAGCCGCAGACACCGACGAATGGGACCAGATGGTGGGGACCAATATCAATGGATTGCTCTACACCGGAAGGGCTTTCATCGATGACCTGCTCGCCGCGGCACGCGATGGCCGCCGCGCGGATCTCGTGCATGTCGGCTCGATCGGCGGGCATACCGTCTTCCCCAACTACGGCGTCTACACCGCTACGAAGGCCGCGGTTGCCCATCTCACCCGCAATCTGCGCGCGGAACTCGGCCCGCGCGGTGTCCGGGTGAAGAACATCGAACCCGGATTCGTCGAAACCGAACTCGGTGCTGGGATGCGCGATGAAGAGCAGCGGGCCGGGCTCACCCAGTGGCGCAGCGAACTCGAAATCCTGCGTTCGGACGATATCGCCGATACTATCGCCTACGCCGTCGCCGCACCGCCGCGGGTCAATGTGGCCGAGCTCATCGTCGTACCGACCCAGCAGGGCTGAACTCGATGCGGCGGACGTCCTGCCGGACGTCCGCCGCTCACCGTCAGAAGCGGGTTATGCCAGCGCCGTCCATCCGTCCCACACCCGTGGGCCGATATCGCCGCGCACACAGGCCAGGCGGAGATCCGCCTGCTCCTGGTACTCCGAATTCGCGGCGGCCGCCTGTGCGGCCATCGTGGCCATCCGGAACTCCCGGATATCGCGCAGCAGGTAGAAGCCGTCCCAGCGCATCACATCACAGCCGTAGGCCTGGCAGTACTCGCCATACTGTGCATCGGTGATCCAGCCGAACGACGCGCATTCGATCGCCGCATGCACCAGATCCCATTCCGGTGGGCCGATCGACACCAGTCCGGTATCGAGCAGGATCACGCTGTCGTCCTCCGCGACGACCACATTGCCGCTCCACGCGGCGCCGTGGATGACCGACCACGGCCGTCCGGACGGCAGCGCGGCCCAGCGACCCCGCAGTTCCGCCAAATGCCTACGCAGCCAGGATCTGTCGTCCGCGCTCATGGTGTGCGCGGCTTCGATGCGTTCATCAAGTCCCACGAAGGGCGCCACCTGTCCGATTTCCAAATCGGTCGGCGGCGCCAGCCCGTGCAGCCGTGTCAGCGCCGCGGCCACCTCCGCGGGTGTGCCGACGCGGTGCTGCGGCAACTCGTGCCAGAACGTCACCGCGCGATCGTCCACCACCACCGGCTGCGGAAGCTCGGAAACCACCTGTGCCACTGGAATTCCGGCGGACCCGAGCCATCGAGCGACATCGACCGCGCGCTTGGCGGCACCCTCTTGCCCGGGTGCCCCGATCCGCGCCACCACACCCCTGGGTAACCGGTAGGCGATCTCGTCGGTCACTCGAAGTAGTTGGGCCCCTTCGGCATTGATGCCAGCGCCTGCGCAGGCGACCCGCAGCAACGACCACGTCCCGTTACCAACCCGCATCGCGGTCATTTCCCCATGGTAGCGGTTCGATCTGACGAATTGCATTGATTCACAACCAATCTGACTTGCTATGCCCGGCAACCAGGCCGCTCGGATCGGATCGAGATCCACGCCCGGGTGCACGGGCCGGAGTCTTCGCATGAGAGCCGAAGATCTCTACGGCCGTGGTCATCACGTCCGTCGCGGACGCGATCGGCCTGAAAGAAACCCGGATCAGCCGGGAGTCGTCGCTGATCGACGAGCTCGGCGCTGAGTCGATCGACCTGTTGGATATGTGGTTTCGCATCCACCGGGACTCCGGTGTGGAGATCTCCGGCGCCGATGTCGCCGCGCTGTTGCGTGGCGACATTCCGGACGACGGCTTCGCCGAGCGAGGCGGTCAGCGAGGCCGGGTTGGCCCATCTCGAGCGAGCACTACCGCAGTTCCGCCGCGATTCACTGGCCCGCCCACTGCGAAATGATCAGGTGCACAGTCTGGTAACCGTAGGCAATCTGATCGATCTGGTGCATTCGCTGGCCGCGCAGCACAGGACCGAGGCTACGCCGATGAAGATGGAAATTGAACCCCGCGGCCCCTGCTAGCCCGACTCGCCGGGGCCGATCGTGAACGAGACGCTGCGACCGCGGGCATCCAACCTGCCATCGCCCCAACTCGCGCTGCCATAGGCGTCGACTTCGATGGCGTACTCGCCGTCGGCCAGATCAACCGGTAGCCGCACCGACGCCGACGGTCGTCGGTCCACGAGGTCCAGGTACATCCGCTGCGGATCGCCGCCGAGCACCACCAGGAAGATCCGTGCGTACTCGAACTTTTTGCGGGCAGCCGATGCGTTGGCGGCCGACCATGTGATGCCGAGCGATCGGCGCGCGGTATCGGTGAACTCGACGGCGACTCGCAATGTCGCCTCGCCCTCCAGCCCGGACCGGTACCGCACGGCTTCCTCCTCGTGTGCCTGCTACGTCGCATTATCTTCCGGGCCGCGTCGACCGCGCGTTAATTCAGCTCACGCGGTTTCCAGCTGATTCATGCATGGCGGTCCCGCAGGATCCGCTCCGTCTCGTACTGGGGTAACCCGATGAATTCAACTCGATCGCCGTGGTCAGGCCGATCAGGCCTGCGCCCGCGATGAGTACGTCGGTCTCATCCATCCGAGATCACCTTCATGTCATCGACCGGGGGTAGTCGCCTCGGTGGTGCTGGTCGGACTCGCGCCGGTGGTCGCCACATCCTTCCCCGGCAGGGCATCGGCACCGTAGAAGGTCGGCAGCATGCCTTTGACCAGCACCAGAGCGGACCCCTCACCCGAGGGAACCGTCGCAAGGTTCGTGGCGACCACGATCGTGAGGTCCGATGCCGGGTCGTGGCCCATGAAGGTCATGAAACCCGGGAGCTGACCGTCGTGTCCGATGAGGTGAGTACCGAATCGCACGATGCCGAGGCCGTATCCGGCCTGGTCCGGGTCGGCCGGATCGATCGGCTGAATGCTGTCCAATCGAGTCTTCTGCATCTTCGCATCGAGCAGACCACCGCCGACGAGCGCCTTCACATACGTCGCCATATCGGCGGCCGTCGAGATCGCACCACCGGCGGTCCACGCCCAAGAGACGTTGATATTTGTTTGGTTGCCCGGTTTCAGGGTGCCCGCGACGGCCTCGGCCTGTTCCGCGGGAGGAAGTGCGTAGGTGTCGATGGTGGAGACGTTGGTGCCGAAGGCATAGCCCTGGGGATGCGGATCCGGAATCGAGGAGTCCGTGGGCGCAGGCAGTGATGTGTGCGTAAGGCTCAGCGGTTCGAAGATGCGCTTCTGAAAACTCTCGGCGGCAGTCATTTTCGTGAGCTTCTCGATGACCAGGCCGAGCAGGATGAAGTTGGTATTGCTGTATTCGAACTTTTCGCCGGGTTGGAAGTTCACCGGGTGCGCGAACGCGATGGCCAGCAATTCCTCCGGCGTATATACCTTCTGCGGCTCGTTGTCGAGCGCGGCATTGAACTGCGGGTCGAAGGTGTAACTGTATAGCCCGCTTCGCATTTCGTTCAGCTGAGCAATCGTGATCCGATCACCGTTCGGCACGCCGGGCCAATACTTGTCGATGGGGTCGTCGAGCGAGAGCTTGCCATCCTGCGCCAACTGCAGGATGACCGTCGACGTCATCGTCTTGGTATTACTGCCGACGCGAAAGTAGTCGTCGACTTCGATCGGCTCGCTCGTGCCGATGGCACGCGTACCGAATGCCGCGGCCCAATCGCCTTGCTTCGGCGATTTGACGACAACCACAGCGCCCGGAATGGCGTTGTCCTTCATCAGCGTGGTTATCACCGGCCGGATAGCGGCGACGTATGCGGGCTCGGCGCCCGACGCGGTCGATTGCGTGGAAGTTCCGGTGGTGTCCGTCGACGTTCCGCAACTCGTGATGATCAACAGCCCGGCCGCGATGCACGCGGCGATGCCTGTCCTGTGTCCCATAACGCTCCGTCCGAGGTTTGCTGGAACGTGGCTATGTAGCGCGGAGCAACACTAACTCCGTGCCACACGGTTTCGGGCGGGAATGCCGGGCAGCCGTCAGCTCGGGCGATGCTCCGACCTTTCCGAAGATTCTCGGCGCGGCCTGCGCCGACGTGATCCGCGTCTCAGGTACCGTGCGACGACCTACGCCCGGGCCAGGAGCGGCTCGGTCGGCACAGCGAAAGGCGGGCATGATGGGCGGACTCTCGCGCGGCGCAGCCGGTGTGGCGCTGGCGGCTGCGTGTCTGGCAGTACCGACAACCTTTGCACCCCAAGCGAATGCGATGATCGCCCCGACGCTGTCGGTGACGATGGTCGGCCCGGCACTCGGCGCGAACAGTATCGCCGCGGTCGGCTGTGGGCAGACTGCGCAGGCAACCGTGCAGCGCCCCGACGGCACTCCGGTACAAAGCGGTGTCGTCGAATTCACGAGCCGCCTGCCCGGCCTCGGCGGAAATATCGTCGGGACCGTACCGGTCACCAACGGCACCGCGAGCATCCTCTGGATTCCCGACACCGTCGGCCAGCACATCGTCAGCGCCGTCTACTACGACGGCCCGCCCGACTACCAACCAGCAGCCGGATACACCACCGTCACCGCAATGAACCTCGGCGGCATCTGCCTGTAGTTCCGAACGATCCACCGAAACGACAAAGGCCCGGTCCGTGTGGACCGGGCCTTTCGAGTGGAGCTGCCGGGAATCGAACCCGGGTCCTCCGCCGCGTCTTCAGGGCTTCTCCGTGTGCAGTCCGCTAGGTCTCTACTCGGATCTCCGGGTCTCGCGAACAAGCTCGGATGACGATCCCAGTCGCTGTTGGATGTCCCGTCCGACTCCGCGACCGAGCCGGACGGTAATTCCCTCTAGCTGATGCCAGTACCCGGGTCGAGGGACGAACCCGGACTGACAGAGACGACCTGCTACTTAGGCAGCGAGGGCGTACTCGCGCTGATTGGAATCGGCGCTTAATTGGTTGCAGCGACGCTTACGGTGGTCTCTTGCCTGCACCGACACGCTTCCCCTAAATCTACGTACGCAGTCGAAACCGTTCAGCCCCGTACGTCCCGACACCTTGTCGGGCTAGTCATGTTAACACTCGGCGACCCGCTGTTCATTCCATTATCCCCATACCCGAATTCAGTCCTCTGACCTGCGCGGAATCAGTTGCCGGGCGCACCACACCGTGATGTCACTGCCGTACATCCAGCCCCATCAGTCGCACCAGCATGCCGGGTCAGGACCCGGCGAACTCGATCAGGCCGCCGCGATCAAGCCGACCGCAGCGAGCGCCAAAACCATCCCGACCTGTTGCTGTCGCCCGACCCGCTCACCGAGTAGGGCCATCGCCAGCAGGACGGTCGCGGCCGGGTACAGCGAGCCGATCACGCTGACCAGCGAGAGCATCGAACCATGGAAGGCGTACAGCAATGCGGCATTCGCGATGGTGTCCAGCACCGCGATATAGGCCGCCAACCGCAGTGGTTCACCGCGCAGCGGCCGGAACTCCCCCACTGACAATGCGATGAGCCAGACCATCGGGCTTGCCGCGCCGCGTTGGGCCAGCAGCGGCCAGACCCCGGCACTCGCGTTGGTTTCGTGCAGGAAGACGAAGGCGAGTCCGAAGGCCGCACCCGAACCGATGGTGAGCAGCGCGACCTTCCTGGTGAATCGCAGCTCACGCCCACCGGTGATCTCCTCGGTGACGTCATCGGGCGACTCGCGGCTCACCAGGTATACCGCACCGAGCGCGAACACGATGCCAGCGATGGCGAGCGGGCCGGGGCGTTCGCCGAGCACCAGCCCGACCAGCACCGGAATACCCGCGACCAGCAGGGCCGTCAGCGGCGAAACCACCGCCATCGGACCGCTGGCGAGCGCGGCATAGAACCACCACACCGCGAAGCCGCTCGCCACACCGGCCGCCAGTCCCCACAGCATCGATGCGGTGTCCGGAGTGCCGTCGAACAGTGGCAGCAGCGCGAGGACGAACAGCACCGACATGGGATAGGAAATGATCACGACGCGCAGGGCGGTCACCCGCCGCGATGCCACCCCACCGAAGAAATCACTGACGCCGTAGCCGACCGCGGCCACCAGCGCCAACAGAACGGCGGTCAGCGCATACCCTTGATCCGCCGCCCCAATTCTCGGGTGACCTCGCGCTCGGCGGT
>NZ_BDBY01000119.1 GCF_001613225.1 Nocardia pseudovaccinii NBRC 100343 | reverse complement strand
CTCGCGCTTGTGCAGCAGTAACTTGCGCACCCGGCGCGGGGAGTGGTTGGTCCAGGTGCCGTGGCTGAACTCGGGAATGTGCAGGCCGCGCAGCCACACCTCGCCGTTGTCGACGGTCGCGAAGGCGTCCACCAGCGAGGCCTTACCCTCGCGCAGACTCTTGACCTCGGTACCGACCAGCGCGATCCCGGCCTCATAGGTGTCCAGGATCGTGTAGTTGTGCCGCGCCCGGCGGTTGGTCGCGATGACCTTGCGCCCCTGTTCCTTCATAACGGTCAACTTTAAGTGACTCGGCAACCGAATTATTCCGCGGCTATCGCCCTAGCCACCCGGCCGGACCGCGAGATACAGCAGCAGCACCGCGATGAAGGCCGCGACCAGCAATACCGTGGTCATGCGCGGTAGGCCGCGCGGACGCGGTGGTGGCGGCGGTCGGTGCCGCAGCCAGACGGATTCCACCGCGGGGTCGTGAGTGCCGCGCCGATACGGCGGCGGATCGCCAGGGTCCGTGGACGGCGAGCTGCCCAGGTCGGGCCCGTCGTCGGTGGGGCCATCACCGGAATGCATATCGTGAACGGTAGCCGCCGAACTGGTTCGACGCCGGGCAATTTTGTTGCGATTCAGGCAATTCGGCGGGTGAACGCCGCGTCAGCACCACCACTCGCGAGATCGACGGTGACCACTGTGAGGTCGACGGTGCTCGCGGTGAGGTCCATGACCATGAAGCCGAGCTCGTGATAGTTCTCGAACAGGGCGGCGTTGCCGGAGCCGCCGGGATTCAGCTTCGGTTCCGCCGCTACGGTTTTGGCGGCCGCGCCGGAGACGAGCTGGCGGGTGCCCTTCGACCCCGCGGTCGGCTCGAGCACCTGCAGCGAATGATCGTGCCCGGAGAGGATGAAGTGGCATTTGCCGACGACATGGTCCTCGAAGAACCGCTTCGCGTGGATACCGTTGATCGGTGCCACCGAAAGCCCCTCGTAGCGACCAGCGTCACCGTGCGGACCGTTGTTCACATACGGGTGGTGGGTGCAGGCGATCTTCCATTCAGCGGATGATTCGGCGATGGCACGGTCGAGCCAGGCGCGCTGCTCGTTCATGAACTGGCCGTCGACCGCCCAATACGGATCGAAGATCGGCGGGATATAGGCGGCGAGTGGATTGACATCCAGCACAAAGAATTCGACCACCGGCCGCTGCTCGGGTATCCGCACCGAGTAGTACCGGCTCGGCATCCACCAGCGCGGCGAATTCGCGTGGTATTCGACCTCGCTGTTGCCGCGCAGCAGCCAACCACCGTCGCCGCCGAGGACCGAACTGTTGTCGTGATTGCCGAGCACCATCAGCCACGGGAAATCCAGTCCCGCATTGGGGTTTTCGAATTTGTCCGCGAACTGGGCATCGACGGCGCTGTACGGACCGCTCTCATAGATATTGTCGCCGAGGCCGAGGGCGAGCGAAAACGGTTGGCGGCGATGGTAATCCCGCATTGCATCGGCGACGGCCCACTGGGTGCGGGTACCGGTGCCCGCATCGCCGGTGACGAGCACCCGCACATTGCGGTCTGCCGGGAAGTCGAACTTGGTGACACCGCTCGCGACCGGAACCGCATCGGCGGGCGATAGACCGACCAGCGATGCACCTGCCCCTGCGGTGGCCGCGCCCGCCAGAAACCCGCGCCGCCCGATCATGCGTTGCTCACTTCCCCGGCCAGGACGGCGAGTACTCCATCGCCGTACTTGGCCAGTTTGTTCTCACCGACACCGCCGACCGTCCCGAGTTCGGACAGGCTCGCGGGCTTGCGTGCGGCGATCTCCCGCAGCGTCGCGTCGTGGAAGACGACATAGGCGGGTACGCCTTGTTCCTTGGCCGTCGCGGCCCGCCATGCACGCAGCTTCTCGAACAGCGGCACGTCCGCCGAAGACAGGTCGGCAGCCGGGGACTTGCCCTTCGCCGCCTTGGAGGTCCTGGCCGGTTTGACCGCACGCTCCGGTTCACGGCGCAGTAGCACTTCACGGCCGTCGAACAACACCTCGTTGCTGGCCTCGGTGAGGATGAGCACGCCGTAGTCGCCGTGCACGGCGAGTAGTCCCTGTGCGAGCAATTGCCTTATGACACCGCGCCATTCGACATCGCGCAGATCGGTGCCGATGCCGAAGACCTTGAGCTCGTGGTGATCATGTTGCAGCACTTTGGGATTCGATTTGCCGAGCAGGATATCGACGATATGGCCCGCGCCGAAGCTCTGTCCGCGTTCCCGCTTCAGCCGCAGCACCGTCGAGAGCACCTTCTGCGCGGGCACGGTGCCGTCCCAGGTTTCCGGCGCGGTCAGGCAGGTGTCGCAATTGCCGCACGACTGCCCCGACTGTCCGAAGTAGGCCAGCAACTGAGTTCGCCTGCATGACACCGTTTCACACAGCGCGAGCATCGCGTCCAGGTGCAACTGCAGTTGCCTGCGGTGGGTGGCGTCACCGTCCGAGGAGTCGATCATCTTGCGCTGCTGCACCACGTCGGCGAGTCCGTAGACCATCCACGCGGTCGACGGCGACCCGTCGCGGCCCGCTCGCCCGGTCTCCTGGTAGTAGCCCTCCACGGACTTGGGCAGATCGAGATGGGCGACGAAGCGCACGTCGGGCTTATCGATACCCATGCCGAAGGCGATCGTCGCGACCACGACGAGGCCGTCCTCACGCAGGAACCGCGCCTGGTTGGCCGCGCGGGTGCGCGAGTCCAGGCCCGCGTGATACGGAACCGCCTCGACGCCGTTCTCGGTGAGGAAGGCCGCGGTCTTCTCCACCGAATTGCGCGACAGGCAGTAGACGATGCCGGCGTCTCCGGCGTGCTCGGTCTTGATGAAGTCCAGTAGCTGCCGATCCGGCCGGTTCTTGGGTTCGATCCGGTACTGGATATTGGGCCGGTCGAAGCTGGCGACGAAACGCCGGGCCGCGCCGAGGTCGAGACGCTCGATGATCTCGTCGCGGGTCTTCGCCGTCGCGGTCGCGGTGAGCGCGATGCGCGGCACATCCGGCCAGCGCTCGTGCAGCATCGAGAGGCCGAGATAGTCGGGTCGGAAATCGTGGCCCCACTGCGACACGCAGTGCGCCTCGTCTATGGCGAACAGCGCCACCTTGCCGCGATCCAGCAGGGCGGCGGTCGACTCCAGGCGCAGCCGCTCGGGCGCGAGATACAGCAGATCCAACTCCCCCGCGACGAACTGCGCCTCGACCATTCGGCGCTCGTCCGGGAACTGCGTCGAGTTCAGGAATCCGGCGCGCACGCCGAGCGCGCTGAGCGCGTCCACCTGATCCTGCATCAATGCGATCAGCGGTGACACCACCACGCCGACGCCGGGACGCACCAGTGCGGGCACCTGATAGCACAGCGACTTTCCGCCGCCCGTCGGCATGAGCACCAGTGCGTCCCCGCCGCCGACCACGTGCTCGACAATCTCCCGCTGATCACCGCGGAAGCTGTCGTAGCCGAACACGCGGCGTAGAACCTCTTGTGCCGCACCGGATTCGGCGACCGGGGCACCGTCGGTCAGAACAGCCGCGAAAGCATCGGGGGATTCCACCCGGCCCATCCTACGAGCGCGGTCGGACAACGGAACCCCTACATCGGCGCGGATCCCAGGTGAGCGGCCGAGTTGTCCACATGCGGATAACCAAATTCCATATGCAGGTCAGTCGCGCACGTAGTAGCGCAACGTGCCGTAGGCCGTGATCGCGGCGAATACGATGCCGAGTGGTGCGACGGTCAGGGACACCAGCGCGATGTCCTCGCCGGTGATGTGCGGGAAGACATTGCTGTTGAAGAGCGCACCGAGTCCACGGTTCACCACCAACGGCTGTGCGAGGAACAACCCGACAACCGCCAGAATCGATCCGGCCAAGGCCGCGACCACCGCTTCCAGGAGGAACGGCAACTGTGTGTACCAGCGCGTCGCACCGACCATCCGCATGATGCCGACCTCCTCGCGTCGACTGAACGCCGCGATCTGCACCATATTCGCGATCAACAGCAACGCGGCCAATGCCTGCAATGCCGCCAACGCGAATGCCGCATTCCGCAGGCCGTCGAACACCCCGACCAGGCGGTCCACGGTGTCCTTGTCGTTGAGTACGCTCTGGATCCCGTCCTTACCGTTGAATGTCTGGTAGATCCGCGGGTACTGATCGGCATCGGTCATCTTCACGCGCAAGGACGCGGGCAGGCGGGTGTCCTTGATCATGTCCAGCATTTCGGGCTGGTCCTTGAAGGTCACCTCGGTGGCTTCCTTCATCGCCTCGTCGCTGTTGATGAACTGGACCGAGACCACACCGTCGGTCTTCTTCAGATCCGACATCAGCTGCTGACACGGATTCAGTGAACAGTCCCGATCGTTCGCCGAGACCAGATCGGAGAGGTAGAGCCGGATCTCGACCCGGTCCATGAAGTAGTTCTGGGTCTTGTCCGCGATTCGCAGCGCGAGCAGACCGCCGCCGAGCATGGTCAGCGATACCGCGGTGGTCAGGATCATCGCGATGGTCATGGTGACATTGCGACGCAGGCCGGTGAGGACCTCGTTGAACAGGAATCCAGCGCGCATTACCGGCCCACCCCGTAGACGCCGATCGCGTCGTCGCGGATCAGCCTGCCCCGGTCCAACTCAACCACTCGCTTACGCATCGCGTCGACGATGTGATTGTCGTGGGTCGCCATCACCACGGTAGTGCCGATGCGGTTGATCCGCTCCAGCAGCAGCATGATGTCGCCGCTGGTGTCGGGATCGAGGTTGCCGGTCGGCTCATCGGCGAGCAGGACCAGCGGACGGTTCACGAAGGCCCGCGCGATCGCGACACGCTGCTGCTCACCACCGGACAATTCGTGCGGCAGCCGATCGGCCTTGCCGCCGAGCCCGACCATATCCAGCACCTCGGGCACGGTCCGGTCGATGAACTGGCGCCGCTTGCCGATCACCTCCAGCGCGAACGCCACATTTTGGGCCACGGTCTTCTGCTGCAGCAGCCGGAAGTCCTGGAATACGCAACCCATGCGCTGACGCAACTTCGGCACCTTCCGCCCGGGCAGCCGGTCGACCTGGAAGTCGGCGACCCGGATCTCGCCCGCGGTCGGGGCCTCCTCCTTGAGCAGCAGTCGCATGAAGGTCGACTTGCCCGAACCGGACGGCCCGATGATGAAGACGAATTCGCCCTTGCCCACACCGACGGTGATGTTGTCCAGCGCGGGTCGCGTCGAGGTCTGATACGACTTGGTCACGTTCCGCATAGCGATCACGGCTAGCCAGTGTAACCAGCAACTGTCGTGCAGCCACCAGCTACATCATGGTCAATGACCCGGCGTAGCCGTATTCAGCACTGCGGGAACGGTGTTGAGTTTCTCGGGCGATGTCACGATCGGTTGATCGGGCTTGACGAACAGGTACAACACGAACGTGGCGACCCATGATGCCATCAGGATCGCCGTGGATCTACGTGGTCTCACTGATTCCCTCCCGGCGCAATGCCGCGGCGACTCGCACCCGCAACTCGCGACCGACCTCGAACTGCTTACCCGGCAACGTTCGGGCAACCATTCGAATATTCATCTGGTCCACTGTCAGGTCTTCGACGCCCATGACGGTGGGCTCGTCGAGCAGCAGCGGCTTCAATCGGCGGTCCTCGTACGCCTTTGTACCGACCTCGTGCAGGATCTCGTTGATCCTGGTGATGTCGACGCTGGCCGCGACCGGAACGTCGATCGCGGCGCGCGCCCAATCCTTCGAGAGATTGGTCACTTTGACGATCTGACCGTTGGGCACGGTGATCACCTCACCGTCGGCATTGCGCAGTGTGGTGATCCGCAGCGTGACGTCCTCGACCGTACCCTCGGCCTGCTCCGCGGATCCAGTGACAGCGATGCGAACCACATCACCAAATCCGTACTGCCGCTCGGTAATCAGGAAAAATCCGGCAAGGATGTCCTGCACGATCCGCTGTGCGCCGAAGCCGAGCGCGGCGCCGAGCACGGCCGCGGGTGCGACCAGACCGGTGACCGCGAAACCCATCCGCCGCAGCACTTCCATGCCGACCAGGACATAGACGACGGTCAGCACCACCCAGGTGACCACCTGGGCCAGCGCGTGTCGATGTTTGGCCGCCTCGGACCGCACCAGTGCGTCGCTGCTGCGGAATCCGGCGTCGATCCTGCGGGTGATCCGATCCCGGATGAAGGTGGCGAAACGGCTGAACAGCACCGCGCCCAGGAGCAGCAGGACGATCTCTAGACCGGAGGACCGCAGCCAGGTGGTGAAGTCGGTGGACGTGGAGAAAGCCTGGGGTACGTCCAACTAGCTCGCCTGCTCTCGCATTCGCCAACGAATTCCGGATTCGATGAAACCATCGATATCGCCGTCGAGCACGGCAGTCGGGTTGTTGACTTCGTAGTTGGTGCGCAGATCCTTGACCATCTGGTACGGATGCAGCACGTAGGAGCGCATCTGGTTGCCCCAGGACGCGCCCTCGTTCGTCTTGAGCGCATCCATTTCGGCGCGCTCCTCCTGCCGCTTGCGTTCCAGCAGTTTGGCCTGCAGCACTCGCATGGCCGAAATCTTGTTCTGCAGCTGGGATTTCTCGTTCTGACAGGTCACCACGATGCCGGTCGGGATATGGGTCAAGCGCACCGCGGAGTCGGTGGTGTTGACGCTCTGGCCGCCGGGACCCGAGGAGCGATAGACGTCCACGCGGACCTCGCCCTCGGGAATTTCGATGTGGTCGGTGGTCTCGACCACGGGTAGCACCTCGACCTCGGCGAAGGAGGTCTGGCGGCGGCCCTGATTGTCGAACGGGCTGATCCGGACCAGGCGGTGCGTGCCCATTTCCACCGAGAGGGTGCCATAGGCATACGGCGACTTCACCGCGAAGGTGGCGCTCTTGATGCCCGCCTCTTCGGCGTAGGAGGTGTCGTAGACCTCGACGGAGTACTTGTGCCGGTCTGCCCAGCGGATGTACATGCGCATCAGCATTTCGGCCCAGTCGGCGGCATCCACGCCACCCGCGCCGGAGCGGATATTGACCAGCGCCTCACGCTTGTCGTACTCGCCGGAGAGCAGGGTGCGGACCTCCATGGCCTCCACATCACTGTGCAGCGTGGCCCGCTCGGCATCGGCGTCGGCGAGCGCGGCCACCCTGGCCTCGCCCTCCTCTTCCTCTGCCAATTCATACAGCACGGACAGATCGTCGAGACGCTGGCGCAGTTCCTCGACCCGGCGCAACTCGCTCTGCGCGTGCGACAGCTCACTGGTGACCTGCTGCGCGTGCTCCTGGTTGTTCCACAGATCGGGATCGGCGGCCTGGTGCTCGAGCTCATCGATCCGTCGACGCAGTTCCTCCACATCGAGGACCGACTCGACGGTCTTGAGCGTTGCGTCGAGTTCGGCGAGGTCAGCGGAGACGTCAGGATGCACGATGCTCAAGCCTACTGGGCGCGGTGAAGACGGTGAAACACGCGGTGGTGTGGGAATGGCCGCCCTCAGCCGGAGACGGCACGCAGGCCGCCCGGACGGCGACCGGCGAGAGCGTCGAGGGCGGCCGCGGTGGCGTCGTCGGCAGGGAGGTAGACGACGAGTTGCTGGTCGTCGTCGGCGGATAGTTCGAGGGTTTCGTAGGTGAGGCGCAGGTTGCCCGCCTCGGGGTGGCTGAGGCGGGTGGTTCCGGTGGCGGCGGCGAGACTGGGGACGGATTCGACGCGGCGGGTGAACTCGGCACCGGCGGCGATGGTCAGTTCGTCGGCAAGGGCGGCGATGTGCGGGTCGCTGCGGAACGGGCCTTGCTTCAGTGCGGCGACCAGTTCGTCGGCGATGTGGTCCCAGTCGGGATATGCGGTGCGGGCGCGCGGGTCGGTAAAGGCGAACAGGGCGAGATTGGTGCGGTGTTCGTGGTCGAGCAGTCCGATCGGCGCCATCAGGCGCTCGAATCCCTCGGTCCAGGCGAGCGCCTCGCGCAGTCGGTTGACGACCAGCGCGGGCGCGGGTTCCAGGCGATCGAGGATGGCGCGGACCGCTGAGCGCACCTCGCGCGGCGGTTGCGCACCGCCCATGCAGCTGAAACCCGGATCGGCGCCCTTGGTGAGACGGTGCAGGTGGATGCGTTCGCTCGGTGTCAAGGCGAGGGCGTCGGCGAGTGCGGACAGCACCGGTGGCGAGGGGTGGCGGTCGCGGCCCTGCTCGAGGCGTGTGATGTATTCGACGCTCACACCCGCCAGGGTTGCCAGTTCCGCGCGACGCAGGCCCGGGGTTCGGCGGCGCGGTCCGGTGGGCAGGCCGACCTGGGCCGGGGTCACCGCCTCACGGCGGGTTCGCAGGAACAGCCCCAACTCGTTGTCGCTCACTCCTCGACGGTACAAGCGTGGTCGGTGCCGAGGGTGTCCCTGCCACTACCACTCTTCGCGCGGTCTTCCTGGTGGCGATGCCGGGCAGCAGATTGGGACTCGAACAATTTCCTGATCGAAGGAGAACACCATGTCCTTGAAGCTCGCGGTGATCATCGGCAGCGTCCGGGAGGGACGCTTCGCGCCGACCGTGGCCGACTGGTTCGTCGAGGAGGCCGCCCGGCACGGACAGTTCGAGATCGACCTGATCGATCTGGCCGAGGCCGATTTGCCATTGGGCCTGCCCGCAGTTCCCCCGGCGATGGACCCCGACCCGGAACGCCCGGCCGGGATGACCGACCTCAGTCGGCGGCTCGGTGCGGCGGACGCATTCGTCATCCTCACTCCGGATTACAACCGCAGCTACCCCGCCGCGCTGAAGGCCGCGATCGACTGGCACTTCACCCAATGGGACAGCAAGGCAATCGGTTTCGTCGGCTACAGCGGCGCGAGCGGCGGTTTGCTCGCCATCGAACACCTGCGCCAGGTCTTCAACGAACTCAATGCCCACACCGTCCGCAACTACGTCAGCTTCCCGCGCTACTACCTGCTCTTCGATGCCGAAGGCAAACTCGTCGACCCGACCGAACCCGCCGCTGCCGCACTGTCCATGCTCGACCAACTCCACTGGTGGGCAAGTGCCCTCGCCGCCGCCCGTTCCGTCCCCGTCGTCGCATAGCGGGCACCTCGTGGCCGCCTCGCACAAGGTACGCGTCCTATGCGAGGTGGGCACTGCTTATGCGACAGCGGGGATGCGTCTGGCGGGACGGGGGATGGGCGATAGGGTTCGGGGGTGGCTGATTACTCCTCCGATCTCGAACTTGCGCTCCGATTGGCCGATGAGGCCGATGGGATTACCCGAGCGCGGTTCGGGGCGTTGGATTTGCGGGTCGACGCCAAGCCGGATCTGACACCGGTGTCGGATGCGGATCTGGCGGTGGAGAAGGCGATACGCCAGGTGCTCGGGCAGCAGCGGCCCGGGGATTCGGTGCTCGGTGAGGAGTTCGGCGGTGACGTCGAGTTCAGCGGGCGGCAGTGGGTGATCGATCCGATCGATGGCACCAAGAACTTCGTGCGCGGGGTGCCGATTTGGGCGACGCTGATCTCGCTGCTCGAGGACGGCGTTCCGGTGGTCGGCGTGGTGAGCGCACCCGCATTGGCGCGACGGTGGTGGGCGGCGGCTGGTTCCGGTGCCTGGGCCAGCATCGATGCCGATGCGCCGAAACCGATTTCGGTCTCCGCGGTCGGTGAGCTCGGCTCGGCCAGCCTGGCCTTCTCCAGCCTGTCGGGCTGGCGCGAACGCGGTCTGCGCGAGAAGTTCCTCGACCTCACCGACGCGGTATGGCGGGTCCGCGGCTACGGCGACTTCTTCACCTACTGCCTGCTCGCCGAGGGCGCGGTCGATATCGCCACCGAGCCCGAAGTCTCCCTGTGGGACCTGGCCGCCCTCGACATCCTCGTCCGCGAAGCAGGCGGCCGCTTCACCTCCCTCGCGGGCGCCCCCGGCCCGCACGGCGGCGACGCCATAGCCACCAATTCCCTACTCCACGACACGGTTCTTACCCGGTTGAACTGAGTCGCGAGATACTTTCTATCGTCTCGAATCGGCCGGAGTCAGGTCCATGCCCGCGGGCGGACGTAGTCGACGCAAGGTTCCGTCCATGCTCGTGACGAACAGTGCCCACCCGTCACCGTCGCGAGCGATCCGCACGGAGGTGGCGCCGTCCGGCGGGTTGCGCATCGGACCGGGTTTGATCAGGCCGGTGATGATCGTGCAGCCCGCGCCGGTGGCCGGGTCGATCTGGTAGACCGCGCCCTGGATGTGGTCGGCGACGAAGAGCTGACCCGCCCGGGTCGCTTCCATATCGTCGAGCAGCGCAACCAGATCGGGAGCACCGGCGACGACCGTCGCGTTGTCGGGATCGTCGAGCGGGACGCGGAAGACGCGCAGCGTCATATTGTCGGTGTAGATCGACTTCCCGTCGGGGGCGAGCGCCAGCCCATTCGCCCACGGCACGTTGGACCAGGTCTGCGTGTACTCCCCCGTCGAAGGCCGATACCGCGAGATGCCGGTCGGTGGCCCATTGATACCGATGGTGGCGAAGACGAGATCGCCGTCGGGCAATTCGAGCAGTCCGTTCGGACCGTTCAGGCCGGTGAGCAGAACCGTCACCGCACCGGTGTCGATGTCATAGCGCCGCAAGGTGCCCGGCGCCTCCGCCACACCGTCGCCGGTGACGAAGTACACGGACCGTCCGACAACCCGCACACCCGCAGGGTGATCCAGATTGGTTACCAGCTTCGCGAACTCGCCTGCGGCATCGATATGGGCAAGGTACCCGTCGACGATTCCGGTGACATAGAAGCCGCCGCCCCCGTCGGTATCGAGATTCTCCAGATTGCCGACCCCGCTGACGATCGTGGAAACATCCCAGCCGTCCGCACAGGACCCCGAGGGCATCTGCGCCCCGGCCGTTCCTGCGGACACGATGCCCGCGGTAATTGCCGCGGTCAGCAGCGTTGCCCTCAGTCGCCGACTACGCGGCCGTCTTGCCATGCGGCACAACCTAACAGCCGCGCCGGAATGTTGCCCGGGGCGGACCGTCCGCCCCGGGCGACTCGGCTCACGGAACGAACAGTGTGGCGATCATAGTGAGGACCCCGGAGACGAGCTGATCGACAATGCGAGGAACCATGGGCATCTCCTTGTCTAGTACTGCGGGTATCCAGCCTCGGTGGAAACGCGGCCGAGTGCTGTGGACGGCACCTGCGTAGACAGGCGTCGATCGGTCTTCGTTGCCGCCGGGCTCATGGATGGCCCTATCCGGACCGCTCAGGTCAGGTGTTTCGCCGCAGGCCACAATTCGGCCAGCGGTGCTCGCGGTTTGCGGCAGATGAACAGCGGTCGGCCCTGTTCGTCGTTGTCGATGCCGAGACCGTTGTCGATGTGACCGGCGGGTTCGACTTCGGCGAAGTACCCGGTCAGGTGGTCACGATCGAGGCCGACGGTGATCACCGCGGTAGCCGTATCGCTGGGTGGGCCCCACCACCAGTAGGAGTTGTGACCGCTGTGCGGAGTCGGCAATCCGTATTCGCCGCCGAAGCGTTCGATCGCGCCCGCCTCGCCATAGTTGTCGGTAAGGATGGCGACATCGGATCCGAGCGGGGCGCGCACCTCGGCGATTCGGCGCACGAATTGCGGCCATCCGATGGTTTCGCCCGCGTCGTAATTGATCGCGAGGACCGGCGAATCCTTCAGTACCGCCACGGGTAACACCGGCAGGAACAGCACCGCCGAGACGATCGCATTCACCGCGATGACCGAACCCGCTGCTGCCCAGCGGATTCGCCGACGCCCCAGCCAAGCGGCTACCGGTACCGCACCGGCGGCCATAAGAATCGGGTACATCCCGCCCAGGTAGTACGCCTTCCCACCGCTGACCAGGAAAACCACGAAGAGCACCGCATACGCGACCGCGACCGCGCGCCGACGCGGATCTCGCCATAGTCGCCAGAGCCCGAGTGCCCACAGCGGCACCAGTAATGGGCCCATCAGCCCGAATTGCGAGAGCACGAACATCATCGGCGAATCCGACGTTCCGGAGGATCCGCTCGCGATCGCCCGGCTCATCTCCCACTGTGGCCAACCATTGCGCCACTGCCACAGCAGATATGGCAGCCAGATCAGCACCGCCAACCCGACCGCCATCGGAAAGTACTTGGTGGCGAATATCTTTCGCGGGCCGACGAGAACCAGCGCAAGCACCAGCGCCGCCACCGAAAAGATCAGCAGCACCTTGTTCTGCAACCCGATCCCGACAACCAGCCCCACCCCGAGCCACCACCGCGGCCCCAACCCACCGATACCCGCGCCCCCGTCTGACCCCACGCGACCACCCACGCCCTCATCCGACGCCGCGCGACCACGCCTCTCATCCACCTCGGGTCTTCGCCCGTTTCGGTCGACACCCCTGCCCCGCGCCCCTCGCAGCAGCCCCAGCACCAGCAGACAGACCAACACCCACGCCGCCATATCGAACGACGCGGTACTCAGCAGATGACCGATCCCCAGCACCATCGCCGCACTCGCGACGGCAACCGACGCCAACACCTGCGCCCCGCGCCCACCGCCGAGCTCGCGCGCCATCAACCCCGCCGCGACGACAACGAAGGTCGCCGCCGAGATCGACGGAAGCCGTAGTAGCAGTAACGAATCGGCATCGATTGCGGACATCGCGCGGGCCAGTAGCGGAGTCAATGGCGGCTGGTCCGGGTAGCCCCAATCCGGATGCCTGCCCGCCACCAGAAAGTACAGCTCGTCCCGGTGATAGCCGTAGCGCGTGGCGAATGCGGTGAGTAGTGCGGCGAACAGCACAGCGACGACGGACAACGGTCGTCCGACGACTTTGGGCACTTGTCCAGCCTGACACAGTTCGGCGGCGTATGCTGCACCTCGACGCACTTCTTACTCTGGAGTAAGATAGCCTTACTCAGGAGTAAGATAGCTGGGACCAGACCTCACCCCACCCATCCGAGAAAACAGGTGATGATGAGCACTCGAGACAGCGCAACGAAGCGAAGTCCAGACACGTCCGCGGTCGGCCTGAACCACCCCAAACGGGACTGGATGGGCGCGGCAATGCGGGTGATGACGACCATTACCGGGTCGGAGCTCGCCGAGAAGTACAACCTGCGCAAGCCGATCGAGCGGGTCACCTACGAAGGCACCAAGACCGGTTTCCGCACCCTCGGTGCCGCCACCCGCGCATTCGGCAAGGTCGCCGGTGGCGGTGCGCCGAAACGCTTGGCGGACAACGAGTCCAAGAAAAAGGACTTCTTCGACCTCACCCCGAGTGACGAGCAGCAGATGATCATCGAGACGGTGAAGGAATTCGCCGCCGAGATCCTGCGCCCGGCCGCCTACGAGGCCGACAACGCCGCCAAGGCCCCGCGCGACCTGCTCGAACGCGCCGCCGAACTCGGCATCACCCTGATCAATGTGCCCGAGGAGTTGGAAGGCGCGGCCGCCGAGCGCGGCGCGGTCACCAACTCGCTGGTCGCCGAGGCACTCGCACACGGTGATATGGGTCTGGCCCTGCCGATTCTCGCGCCGAGCGGTGTCGCGGTCGCCCTGTCCCAGTGGGGTACCGACGCGCAGCAGCAGACCTACCTGCCCGCCTTCACCGGCGAGAATGTGCCGCAGGCCTCGGTCGTGATCAACGAGCCGCGCGCGCTGTTCGACCCGTTCGCCTTGCAGACCAAGGCCACCCGCTCCCCCAGCGGCTACCGCCTCACCGGTGTGAAGAGCCTGGTCCCGGCCGCCGGTGATGCCGAACTATTCATCGTGGCCGCCGAACTCGACGGCCGTCCCGCCCTGTTCATCGTGCCGTCGGACAGCAAGGGTCTGGTCGTGGAGGCCGATCCGAGCATGGGTCTGCGTGCCGCCGGTCTCGGTCGCCTGCTGCTCAACGACGTCACGGTCGGCACCGATGCCATCCTCGGCGACGGCGATGCCAAGACCCGCGCCGAGGAGTACGCCGACGCGGTGCGCCTGGCCCGCCTCGGCTGGGCTTCGCTGGCCATCGGTACCGGACAGGCCGTGCTCGATTACGTGATTCCGTATGTGAACGAGCGCGAGGCATTCGGCGAGCCGATCTCGCATCGCCAGGCGGTCGCGTTCATGGTCGCGAATATGGCAATCGAACTGGACGGCCTCCGGCTCGTGACCCTGCGAGGTGCGTCACGTGCGGAGCAGGGGCTTTCCTACGCCCGCGAGGCGGCACTGGCCCGCAAGCTCGCCACCGACAAGGGCATGCAGATCGGTCTCGACGGCGTGCAGCTGCTCGGCGGCCACGGCTTCACCAAGGAACACCCGGTCGAGCGCTGGTATCGCGATCTGCGGGCCATCGGCGTCGCCGAAGGTGTCGTGCTCGTCTGACCGGCTGGTTCCTTACTTCCAGGAGACATCACCATGATCAATCTCGAACTTCCCAAGAAGCTGCGGGCCAGCGCCAACCAAGCCCATCAGGTCGCCCAGGAAATCTTCCGGCCGATCTCGCGCAAGTACGACCTCGGTGAACACGACTACCCGGTCGAGCTGGACACGATGGCCGCCATGGTCGAGGGCCTCGCCGACTCCGGCACCCAGAAGATCGGCGGCGCGGCCGGTGGCCGTTCCGACGGGGACGAGCACGCCACCGAGCTGCTCGGAAACACCAACGGCGGCAACATGTCCGCGCTGCTGAACGCGCTGGAGACCTCCTGGGGCGACGTCGGCCTGATGCTGTCGATTCCCTACCAGGGTCTGGGCAATGCGGCCATCGCGGCCGTCGCCACCGATGAACAGCTGAAGCGGTTCGGCAAGGTGTGGGCCTCGATGGCCATCACCGAACCGTCCTTCGGTTCCGATTCGGCCGCCGTCACCACCACCGCCGTACTCGACGGCGACGAGTGGGTGCTCAACGGCGAGAAGATCTTCGTGACCGCGGGTCAGCGCTCCACCCACATCGTGGTGTGGGCCTCGGTGGACCGCAGCCTCGGCCGCGCGGCGATCAAGTCGTTCGTCGTGCCGCGCGACGCTCCCGGACTTTCGGTGGCCCGGCTCGAGCACAAGCTCGGCATCAAGGCCTCCGACACCGCGGTACTGCTGTTGCAGGACTGCCGGATTCCGAAGGACAACATTCTCGGCAGCCCGGAAGTCAACGTGGAGAAGGGTTTCGCCGGGGTCATGCAGACCTTCGACAACACCCGGCCCCTCGTGGCCGCGATGGCGGTCGGTGTCGCGCGGGCGGCGTTGGAGGAGTTGCGCGCCATCCTGAAGGATGCGGGCATCGAGCCGTCCTACGACATCCCGGCGAATAACCAGCCCGCGGCCGCCGCCGAATTCCTGCGGATGGAGGCCGATTACGAGGCCGCGTACCTGCTGTCGCTGCGCGCGGCGTGGATGGCGGACAACAAGAAGCCGAACTCCTTGGAAGCCTCGATGTCCAAGGCGAAGGCGGGCCGCACCGGCACCGACATCACCCTCAAGGCCGTCGAACTCGCTGGCACCATCGGCTACTCCCAGCGCACGCTGCTCGAAAAGTGGGGCCGTGACTCGAAAATCCTCGACATCTTCGAAGGCACCCAGCAGATCCAGCAACTCATCGTCGCGCGCCGCGTCCTCGGCAAGACCAGCGCCGAACTGAAATAGCAAGTCGCACAACGGAAAACCGGTGCCGGTCCATTGATGGGCCGACACCGGTTTCTTGTTCACTCGGAACCACCACCGAATAGGGATCAGGGGAAGAAAAGTTCCCAAAGAATGCAGAACGTCACGTTTGCCCTGTCACCACATTCATCAGTGGAGGGGATTTCGGGAAAACAACCGGCAGGGACGTCAAGGATCGGTGGAACGGCCCGGGCCGCCAGGTCAATTGGTCGTCGGGCACGGCCAGTTTGATGTCGGGTAGGGCGTCGAGAAGTTGGTCGATGGCATCCTGGGCAATCAAGTAGGCGACGGAGCGGGCTGGGCAGGCGTGCGGACCTGCACCCCACGCCAGGTGTGAGCGGTTGCCCTTGTACTCGCCGATGTTTACCGCAGGATCATTGTTGCAGCCAGCCATGCTGATGATGACCGGCTGGTGCGCGGGCAGCCAGACGCCGTCGATCAGGCTCGGCTGCCGCGGGTAGCTGGGGCAGTGGTTGGCGAACGGCGGGTCGTTGAACAACACTTCGTCGAGGGCGTCGCGGGTTGCCAGGCCGCCGCCCAGGACACCACCGGCGAACCGGTCGTCGGTGAGGATCAGCAGCAGGGTGTTGATGATCAGGTTCTGCTGCGGTTCGATGCCACCTCCGTAGAGGTTGGCCATCTGGTGAACCATCTCCATGTCGTCGAGCTCGGCCGGGTGGTTCAGCATCCGTGTGGTGATGTCGTCGCCGGGCTGCGCGCGTTTGAGAGCAATCAGCTCCACTATCGCCTCACTGAACATTTGCATGCCTTGTTGTGCTTCGATGCCCTCGAAGACCGCCGCCATGCCGGACGCGACGCGCTGCCCGATCTGCGCCGGACAGCCCAGCATGTCGTTGACGACGGCTGAAGATAGCGGAAATGCGTACTGGCTGATCAGATCCGCGGTACCCACTTCGCAGAAGGTGTTGATCAGCGATACCGCGATCCGTTCCGCAGTGGTGTGCACGGCGTGCAAATCGACCCCCGCGAGGCCCGCGGTAACCGCCTGTCGATACCGTGCGTGCTCGGCTCCGGCACTGTGTACCGAGGTCGGCCGGTATTGCAGCATGGGCAGGACCGGGCAGTCGCTGGGAATGTTCTTCTCCCAGACGCGTGGGTCGGCCGGGAAGCGTTCGGGGTCATTGAGTATCGCGACCGCGTGGTTGTAGCCGATCACCAGCGTCGCGGGAACCCCTGGAGCCAGGTCCACCGGCACCAACGACCCGTAGCGATGGCGCATGTCGCGATAGACGCGGTGTGGATCGGAGGAGAACTCCGGGGAGTACAGCGGGACGCGAGGTCCATCGGCGGCGCCGGGTGATGCATAGGCCACAGACGGGGTCTCTGGCTGGTCGGGGGGCAGTGTGGCGGTCAAGTATGTGACTCCAGACGATGAAGCGGGAACTTCACGAGCGACTCAGTGGCTGTACACAGATGCGCCGCTCGCCGCGCATCGAGCGCAGTGGCCATCAGGGAGGATATACCGACGTTGCTGCTCGCGTTGGCGGCCGAACGGAAGAACGCTCGTAGGCAGCGGAAAGTAGCGGGCCGTACGAAATGCCTTGGGACAGGACGCACTTCAAAGCATTTCAGCGCACGGCGAGTTCGCGGGCGACGGCGACGTCGGCGATCGGTGCACTGCTCCCACGAAGGCACCCAATAGAATCCAACAGCTCATCATGGCCCGCCGCCTCCTCGGCAAGACCAGCGCCGAGCTGAAGTGATGCCGAACTAGCAAGTGCTACAAGGGGACCGGCGCGAACGACTCGCACCGGTTTTTCTGTTCACAGCGGATCGAGGCACCCGCCGTCATCGGTGAAGTGGCACACGGTATCTTGGCGAGCTGAGATTCAGCGGACGAATTCCATCGAGCAGTACCAAGAACCCCCACAGGAGACTGGTTATGCACAAGCTGGGTTTGATACGTCGCTTCACCGCCGCAGTCGCGGCATCCACCGCATTCATCGCCGTATTCGCGGGTCATGCCGCGGCCGCGCCGACGACGATCGACTGGAATACGGCCACGCAGCAATTGCGCAAGGCCGCAAACGGGAATGCAGCCGCCGAACAGGCTGTGGATCGGCTGCTGGCATCCGGGCAGGTCGCCACTCAGGTGGCAGTGCCCGCACAACCGTTCCAGATCCCGGCGCAGTCCGATATCGGACGCGGTGACGGGCCGGGCGTCTACGGGTCCGGCATCGCCCTCGGTTACGACGGGTTGCGGTTCGGATTCTTCGGCGGGCCGGGCACGATCGCACCGGATCAGACCGGGGCCAAGCTCCAGATCCTGTGGATCAATCTGTCCAACGGCCGCAGTGGCACCGAGGTGCTCTCCGAGCACAACGACGCCACGGTCGACACCACGATCCGCACCCGCCCGGTCGACGCCGGTGGCGGCGTCATCGTCGGCGCGGTCTACGGCACCCTGTTGCACCGCTGGCCCGTCCCGGTCAGCGACGCCAACCCGGACGGCTTCCAGTACAAACTCGCAACCATCTCGGTCCCGTCCTTCGGATCGATCTACAACTGACCATCCGGCACGCGAGCCCGGGACGGATTTCGTGCCGGGCTTTTGCGTCGCATCAACTAACCATTGCCAGCAATTACGTAACTCCGTATGTTTGCGCTCGTGAGCGTGGAGGACCGACTAGCGAAGCTCGAACGCCGACTCGCGGCCAAGGACCTCATCAAGGATGGCAGCGGGCAACCGACTGGATCCGCCGCGCAGGGCGGATGGGCGCTGCGGCGGCTTCATGAGGAGTTCGTGAACGCGGACCAGCACAATGGCGGGGTGATGTTCGCCGGTTCGGGCGCACTACCCAGTACGGAACAGTTCGAATGGCAAGTCCAGTTCAGCACCGATGACATCGTCGGCTACGACTGGGACGATGCCGCCGAATGCCTCGCCGCCCTCGGCAGTCCGGTCCGGCTGCGCATTCTTCGGGAGATCCTCCGGGGCAGCAGAACCGCCGCCGAACTCACAGACCTCGGCGAGGTGGGCAGCTCCGGCGAGATCTACCACCACCTCCGTCAACTGGCAGCGACCGGCTGGCTGCACACCGTGGGCCACGGCCACTTCGAAGTCCCCCCGAATCGGGTCGTCCCGCTGCTCGTCGCGCTGGCTACCGCGCGCAGATGATCAAGACCAGGTGGAACTGGTGGCGGTAGCCTGTCACGTTTCGCCGCCTCGGTTTCCGTCCCGCCCACCGACTTCTGATGTGATGTGGGTCATAGCGCTGATACGGTTGATGAGACAGAACGGTGGTTCAGATCGCTTGGGCGAGTGCCGACGCGAGTTGCTGGTAGAGGTGGTCGACGATGAAGTTGGCGCATGCGCTGGAGGTTGTGAAGGCATTCGGGGTGCTGCGGGCACGCGGGGTCAGCGATCCCAAGAAACCACTGGAAACGTTGCGGACGGTGCGGGAATCGCGGGTCTACGGGCCGCAGGCGACCTTGATCCGGCATTCGGCCCGCGTCGTGCCCGATGCCCCCGGGCTGGTCGACGAGCGCGGCGAACTGACCTACCGGCAATTGGACGAGCAGTCGACCGCGATCGCGCGCGGGCTGCGACAGGCGAATCTGACCGAAGGGTCCGTGGTCGGTGTGCTGGCTCGCGACCATCGCGGTCTCATTCTGGCCATGGCCGCGGCGGGCAAACTCGGCGTGCGGGTCGCGCTGATGAATACCGGCTTCGCCAAACCGCAGTTCGCCGAGGTCTGCGAGCGTGAGAAGGTCAAGGCCGTCCTGCACGACAGCGAGTTCCTCGGCCTGCTCGACGCGTTGCCGCCGAATCTGCCGCGCTACCTCACCTGGGTCGACAAGGGCACCGAATTGCCCGAGGGCGCACAGACTCTCGACGATCTCATCGCCGCCAACTCGACCGCGGACCTGCCCGCACCGTCCAAGCCCGGCGGCTTCGTCATCCTCACCAGCGGCACCACCGGCCTGCCGAAGGGCGCACCGCGCAGCAAGGTGACCCCGCTGGCCACCGCACAGATGGTGGACCGAATCCCGTTCCCGGTCAGGGGAACTCAGGTCATCGTGTCGCCGATCTTCCACAGCACCGGCCTCGGCACCTACCTGGTGGCCTCCGCGATGAGCAATAAAGTGGTGGTGCGCCGCCGTTTCGACGCCGAGGCCACACTGAAGATGGTGGCCGATCACAAGGCCGAAATGCTGGTCGCGGTGCCGACCATGCTGCACCGGATGACCGAACTGGCTCCGGAGATCCGCGCCAAGTACGACACCACCTCGCTGAAATGCATTCTGCTCGCGGGTTCGGCGCTGTCGCCGGAGTTGTGCGTCAAGGCCACGCAGATCTTCGGTCCGGTCCTGTACAACCTGTACGGCTCGACCGAATGCGCCGTCGCCACCGTCGCGAACCCGGACGATCTGGCCATCGCACCGGGCACCGTCGGCCGCGCGCCGATCACCTGCGAGGTCCGGCTCTACGACGACAACGACAAGCAGGTCAACGCGATCAACACCACCGCGCGCATCTTCGTCCGCAGCGGTGCGCCGTTCGAGGGCTACACCGACGGCAGGCATAAGCAGATCATCGACGGCTATATGTCCAGCGGCGATGTCGGCCATTTCGACGGGCAGGGCCTGCTGATGGTGGACGGCCGCGATGACGACATGATCGTCTCCGGCGGCGAGAACGTCTTCCCGCAGGAAGTCGAGAACCTGCTGCTGGAGCGGCCGGATGTATTCGATGCGGCCGTCGTCGGCGTCGACGATCCGGAATTCGGCAAGCGCCTGCGCGCCTTCGTGGTCCCCGAGGCCGGTCACTCCCCAGACGGTGAGGAGATCAAGGCCTACGTCAAGGAGAATCTGGCCCGCTACAAGGTGCCGCGCGAGGTGATCTTCCTAGACGATCTGCCCCGCAACCCCACCGGCAAACTGCTGCGCCGGGTGCTCGTGGAGTACGAAGTCAACGCTTAGACCTGGGCCGTAGGGACAACTGAGATACATGACACAGCGAGTCACAGATGCTTGCTATCGTTAGCGGCAGCACTGGATCTCGAAGTTGCGGTCCACACCACCCCCGGTCCCGGTGGGTGGATCGCGGAAGGCGTTGACGAATGTCCCTATCCCTGCCTGCGCTCAATGACTCCGTCCGGAAGGCGGGCGATTTCGCCCAGGGCGTGAATGTCATGGTCAAGCGGCGCTTGTTCAATCCGCTCCGTCCCGATCACGCGGCCCGGTCCGCGTTCAATGTGCTCAAGTTCGGCCCGTTCGCCGGTGTCGTCATGCACGCGGCGCAGACCAGACCGGATGCGGCGGCCATTGTCGACGAGCGCGGCGAGGTGAGCTTCGGCGAGCTCAACGAGCAGTCCAGCGCCCTGGCTCGCGGGCTGGAAGCGCAGGGAATCAAGCCCGGTGACGTCGTCGCGCTGCTGGCGCGCGACCATCGCGGCATGGTACTGAGCCTGCTCGCGACCGGCAAGCTCGGCGTGCGCACGGTGCTGATGAATACCGGCTTCGCGAAACCGCAGTTCGCCGATGTGGCCGCGCGCGAGAACGTCAAGGCCGTACTGCACGACAGTGAATTCCTCGACCTGATGAGCGCGATCCCGGCCGAGATCCCCCGGGTGCTCACCTGGGTGGACGAGAAGGACAATGTCGATCCGTCGGTCTCGACCATCGAATCGCTGATCAAGACCCGCTCCACCGCGCCGCTGCCCGCGCCCGCCAAGCCCGGCGGCATGGTCATCCTGACCAGCGGCACCACCGGCACGCCGAAGGGTGCGCCGCGCGACCGGGTCAGCCCGTTCGCCTCGGCCCAGTTCGTCGACCGGGTACCGCTGCCCAATAACGGGACCATGATCATGGCCGCGCCGATCTTCCACGGCACCGGACTTTCCCAGTTCACCCTGGGCCTTGCCCTCGGCAACCGGGTGATCTTCCAGCAGCGCCGGTTCGATCCAGAGAAGACGCTCGCGAATATCCAGCAGTACCAAGCGGATTCGCTGGTCGTGGTGCCGACCATGCTGCAGCGCATCCTCGATCTCGGCGACGAGGTGCTGGCCGAGTACGACCCGCGCACCATCAAGGTGATCTTCGCGGCCGGTTCGGCCATCGCACCCGATGTGGTCACCCGCACCCTCGACTACTTCGGCGACAGCCTCTACAACCTGTACGGCTCCACCGAATGCGCGGTCATGACCGTCGCGACACCGGAGGATCTGCGCAAGGCCCCGACCACCGCGGGTAAGGCCCCGGTCGGCATCCGGATCGTGCTGCTGGACGAGAACCGCAAGCCGATCACCGCGCCGAATGTCACCGGGACCATCTTCGTGGACAACGGTTTCGCCTTCACCGGCTACACCGACGGCCGCACCAAGGAGATCGTGGACGGCATGATGTCCAGCGGTGACGTCGGGCATTTCGATGCCGACGGCCTGCTCTACATCGACGGCCGCGACGACGACATGATCGTCTCCGGTGGCGAGAACGTCTTCCCGCTCGAGGTGGAGAACCTGATCGCGGGCCGCGACGACATCTTCGAGGCCGCGGTGGTCGGCGTGGACGATCGCGAATTCGGAAAGCGGTTGCGCGCCTTCGTCGTTCCCGGCCCGGAGTCCAAGCGCGATGCGCAGGAGATCAAGGATTACGTCAAGGCGAATCTGGCGCGATACAAGGTGCCGCGCGAGGTGGTCTTCCTCGACGAGCTGCCGCGCAATGCGACCGGCAAGTTGCTGCGCAAGCCGTTGATCGAGATGGAAATCGACGCGGACTGATTCGAGGCCGAGCCGCACACCTGCGAATTCGCCAGATGTGCGGCTTTTGCTTTTCTTCCAGCTGGAAACTCGATACATCCCGGCCGCTACTCGGGTGGGAATCGGCGGGTAATTCGTCGGTTATCATCAGCGCGTGAGTATCGAGTTCGGCCCGGCCGCTGCGGGGCATCGCAGCGCCGTCGCGCGGGTGCGCGGCGCATGTGCCGGTTCGATCTCCGGTGCCATATCCGTTGCGGCACATGGGTGGGCCTCCGACGGGATGCCGCCGAGCAGTACCACGCTCGCGCTCCTCGTTGCCGCTTCCGCGGTGGTCGGCGCACTGGTCGCCGGGCTCGCACCACTGCGCGATACCTCGATCGGGCTGATCTCGGTGCTCGTCGCGGGTCAGCTGCTCGGGCACGTCACCATGGGCTGGGGTCCGGGGCACATGCACCACGGCGATGCCCAGCTCACGCCCGGTATGGTCGCCGCGCACCTCGTCGCGGCCGTGCTCGCGGCGGTGGTGATCCGAGGTGCGGAGACCGCCTATCGGATCGGTTGTGCGGTGCTTTCGCGGGTGCTGCCGTTGCGGTATCGACCGCCCGCGATACCCGGGCCGGTGCTGCTGCGCCTGACCCATCGCGATCGTGTGATTCTGCGCATATTCGCGGCGGAATCGCTGCGCACACGCGGTCCGCCGCTGGCGTTCGGTAGCTGATTTTCCTTACCCGGTGCATGGGCTCGGCTCGTGCGTCGTCGTTTTCGCACAACATCTTTCGCTGGTGAGATTTCGCAGCGTCATGCGAATTTCTCGCGAGTCACGTTGTCGCGCGCTCGACCATTCCCGGGTTCTTCCGAACTCCAGAAACGAATAACCATGAGCATTACGGACACCAGTCCGCCGGATGCCGAATCGTCGGCTCCGGCAAAGGAAATACGGTCGCGCAACGGCCTCTATCCACTCGCGATGCGGTTGCATTTCTATGCGGGCATCTTCGTCGCACCGTTCATCCTGATCGCCGCGGTCACCGGAGCGCTCTACGCCATCTCCCCGACCCTGGAATCGATTACCTCGCACGACCTGTTGAAGGTCGAGGCGAACGGCGAGATGCGCCCGCTGTCCGAACAGGTCACCGCCGCCGTCGCCACCCAGCCGAATCTGAAGCTGGTCGCGGTGGCGCCGGCACCCGAGGCCGACGACACCACCCGCGTGCTGTTCGACGACCCGTCGCTGGGCGAGTCCGAACGGCGTGCGGTCTTCGTGAATCCGTATACCGCGCAGCCGGTCGGCAGCGATGTGGTCTACGGCAGTTCGGGTGCGCTTCCGATGCGCACCTGGATCGATAGGCTGCATCGGGATCTGCACCTGGGCGAGCCCGGACGCGTATACAGCGAACTCGCCGCCTCCTGGCTGT